>JALOSQ010000181.1 GCA_025458335.1 Ideonella sp. | reverse complement strand
GTGCGCGACCTCGCGGCGCAGACACGGCTGATCTCTGCCCAGCGGCTGGACAAGCGGCTGACGCTGGCCGACCCGGCCGAGGAGTTGCGCCCGTGGGTGGACCAGTTCAACGCGCTGATGGAGCGCCTGGAGCGCGCGTACCAGCAGCTGGAGGCGTTCAATGCCGACGTCGCCCACGAACTGCGCACGCCGCTGGCCGCCCTCATCGGGCACACCGAGCTGTCGTTGTCTCGCGAGCGCTCGGCGGCGTCGATGCGCGAGACGCTGGCGTCCAACCTCGAGGAGCTGCAACGCCTGTCGGCCATGGTCAACGACATGCTGTTCCTGGCGAGCGCCGACCGGGGCGCCACCGCGCGACGCGGGGAGGCGACCAGCCTGGCCGCCCTGGCGCGCGACGTCGTGGAGTTCCACGAGGCGCCGCTCGAGGAATCGTCCCTGCAGGTGCGCATCGAGGGCGACGCCGCGATGCCGGTCGACGAGCCTCTGGTCAAGCGGGCGCTGTCGAACCTGCTGGGCAACGCTACGCGGTATGCCCGGCCGGGCACGACAGTGGTCGTGCGCATCGCACCGCTGACCGCGCGCGAGGTGCAGCTGGAGGTCGAGAACCAGGGGCCGCCCATCGAGCCCGCCCTGCTGCCGCGCATCTTCGACCGGTTCTTCCGCGCCGACGCCGCACGCACCGCGGCCGCCAGCCCGCACCACGGCCTCGGGCTGGCGATCGTCGCGGCGATCGCCCGCATGCACGGTGGCCAGCCCACCGCACTGTCGGACGGCGAGGGCACGCGCATCGGCTTCACGTTGGCCGCGCCGGCGACCGCCTGAATTCGCGCGCACCGGCCTCCCGCGCAGGGGCCGCACGGCCGGCCGACGACCCTCAGGCCCCAGTCGCGATTCGCCGCAGCGCGTCTTCGAGGACCTCGGGCGGTTGGGCGCCCTGCAGCAGGTGCCGTCCGTCGATCACGAGGGACGGGACGGCGCGAATGCCGGCCGCCTGCCACCGGCCTTCGGCCTCGCGCACGGCCTCGGCATGCCGATCGCTGCCGAGCACGTCCTCGATGACGCCGGCCTCCAGGCCCGCCGCAGCGCCAGCCTCGCGCAGCACCTCGGGCGCCGCGGGATTGCGGCCCTCGCGGTGGTAGGCCGTCAGCAGCGCGTGCTTCAGCCGCCGCTGCTCGCCACCGCCCTGCAGGCCCGCCTCGTGCAGCAGCCGGTGCGCATCGAAGGTGTTCCACACCCGGGCGCGTTCCCCGAACTCGAACCCCACCCCGGCGCCCCGCTCGCGCAGCGTGGCGCGGGCCTGGGCCAGGCGTGCGTCGTCCATGCCGTACTTGGCCTTCAGGTACGCCGCCGCGTCCGCGCCCTCGGGGCCCATGTCGGGGTTCAGCTCGAAGGGCTGGAAGTGCAACTCGATCGGCAGGTCGCTGCCGATGCGCTCCAAGGCGCGCTCCAGCGCGTTCAGGCCGACCGCACACCACGGGCAGGCCACGTCGGACACGAAGTCGAGTCGCATGCGCGCAGTCTAGACGGCCCGCGGGCCTGTGGGCGGCCCGCCGATCCGCGCCGTCGAAGTGCGTCGCGACCCGTGCCGCGATGCGCGGTCAGCGCTGGCGCGCCAGCTTCGGGTCGAACAGGTCGCGCAGGCCGTCGCCCAGCAGGTTCAGGCCGAGCACCGACAGCGCGATCGCCAGCCCCGGCCACAGCGCCAGCAGCGGCGCCTGGAACATCAGCGTCTGCGCCTCGTTGAGCATGCGGCCCCAGCTCGGGGCCGGCGGCTGCGTGCCCAGCCCGAGGTACGACAGCGCCGCCTCGGCCAGGATGGCAATGGCGAACTGGATCGTCGCCTGCACGATCAGCAGGTTGGCGATGTTGGGCAGCACGTGGTCGACGGTGATCGCCCATGGCCCGCGGCCGCAGGCGCGCGCGGCCAGCACGTACTCGCGCGCCCACACCTGCACGGCCGCTGCGCGGGTGATGCGCGCGAACACCGGTACGTTGAAGATGCCGATGGCCAGGATACCGGTCAGCAGGCCGGGCCCGTAGATCGCGCCCAGCATGATCGCCGTCAGCAGCGCCGGAAAGGCGAACGTGAAGTCGCTGGCGCGCATCACGAGCTCGTCGACCCAGCCGCGGCGCGCGGCCGCCAGCAGCCCCAGCGCCACGCCCAGGCCCATGCCGATACCCACCGCGATCACGCCCACCGCGATCGAGTAGCGCGCGCCGACGATCAGTTGCGAGAGCACGTCGCGTCCGAGGCTGTCGGTGCCGAGCCAGTGGGTGGCCGACGGAGGTTGCAACCGACCCGGGACATTGATCTCGGTGGCCGGGTGCGGCGTCCACACGAACGACAGCAGCGCGGTGGCCACCAGGGCCATGGCGAGCACCGCGCCGATCGCGAAGCTGCGGTGGCGCCAGGCGCGCGACCAGAAACCGGACCGGCCCGGGGCGCGCGGGGCGCCCGGCCCGTCTGCGCGACCCGGCGGCGGCGACGCGGCGGCGCTCACCGGGCGCTCCGCAGCCGCGGGTCGATCACGGCGTAGAGGACGTCGACCACCAGGTTGATCGTGATCACCGCGGCCGCCAGCAGCAGCACGACGTTGCGCACCACCACCACGTCGCGGTTGGCGATGGCCTGGAACACCAGCCGCCCGAGTCCGGGCAGGCTGAACACGTTCTCGACCACGATCGTGCCGGTCAGCAGGTTGGCGAACTGCAGGCCCATCACGGTGAGCACCGGGATCGCCGCGTTGCGCAGCACGTGCCGCCACAGCGCCGCGCGCCGCGACAGGCCTTTGGCCCGGGCCGTGCGCACGTAGTCCTCGCGCAGCACGTCGAGCACGGCCGAGCGGGTGATGCGCGCGAGGATCGCCGCCTGCACCACCGCCAGCGCCACCGCGGGCAGCAGCAGCGCCTGCAGGCCGTCCCACAGGCCGCCGCCCTCGTCCTCGGTCCAGCCCGGGAAGCCGCCGGCCGACACCCACTGCAGCTGCACCGCGAACAGCAGGATCAGCAGGATCGCGAACCAGAAGTTCGGGATCGCGATGCCGACCTGGCTGGCCGCCATCACGCCGACGTCGCCCAGGCGGTTGTGGCGCGAGGCGGCGTAGACCCCGAGGACCAGCGCGACGACGGTCGTCAACGCCATCGCCATCAGCGCCAGCGGCACCGTGACCGCGAGCCGCTCGACCACCAGGTCGGCCACCGGCGTGTCGTACGACAGGCTCACACCGAGGTCGCCGCGCAACAGGCCGCCCACCCACTGCATGTAGCGAACGGCCGCGGGCTGATCGAGCCCGAGCTTCTTCTCGAGCGCCGCGAGCGACTCGGGGGTCGCGCTGTCGCCCAGGACGACCTCGGCCGCGTTGCCCGGCAGCAGGTCGAGCACGGCGAAGACCACCAGCGTGGCCGCCAGCAGCGTCAGCACGAATCCGGCGAGGCGGCGCAGCAGGAAGAGCGTCAAGGCGGTCGGTCGTCGGCAGGTCGGCGGGGTGCCTATGATGGCCGAGAAACTGCACCCGCCGGGCCGCGACGCAGGACCAGGCCGCGAGGCGCCGGAGCGCTGGCCTTGGCCGGCGCGTGCTCGAACCATCCGGCGCCGAATCCGGCGCCGGCTCGAAGGAGACCCCATGCCCTCCCAGACCGTGACCGACGCCGAGGCCCTGGCCCTGGCAGGCGACCCCACCGCCGTGCTGGTCGGCGGCCACTGGCGCGCGCCGCGCGCCGGCCGATCACTCGAACTGACCAACCCTTCGGACGGCCAGGTGCTGACGCGCATTGCGCGGGGCGACGCCGACGACATCGACGACGCGGTGACCGCCGCTCGCGCCGCGCTCGACGATGCGGGGCCCGGCGCCTGGGGCCGCCTGTCGGCGGCCGAGCGCGGTCGGCTGCTCGCGGCGATCGGGCGGGCCGTCGCCGACGAGGCCGACCGGCTTGCCCGGCTCGAGGCGCTGGACGTCGGCAAGCCGCTCAAGCAGGGCCGCGCCGACGCGCTGGCGCTCGCGCGCTACCTCGAGTTCTACGGCGGCGCGGCCGACAAGGTGCACGGCGAGACGATCCCGTTCGCCAACGGCTACACCGCCTTCACGCTGCGCGAGCCGCACGGCGTGACCGGCCACATCGTGCCCTGGAACTACCCGATGCAGATCATCGGGCGGTCGGTGGGCGCGGCGCTCGCCATGGGCAACGCCTGCGTGCTCAAGCCGGCCGAGGAGGCCTGCCTGACCGCGCTGGCCTTTGCGCGCATCGCCGAGCGCGCCGGCCTGCCGCCGGGCGCGCTCAACGTGGTGCCCGGCCTCGGCGAGGAGGCGGGCGCGGCGCTCACCGCCCACCCCGGCGTGGCCCACCTGTCGTTCACCGGCTCCGTCGGGGTCGGCCGCCTGGTGCAGACCGCGGCGGCCAAGCACACGATCCCGGTCACGCTCGAGCTGGGCGGCAAGAGCCCGCAGATCGTGTTCGCCGACGCCGACCTCGACGCGGCGCTGCCGTTCCTGGTCAACGCGGGCATCCAGAACGCGGGGCAGACCTGCTCGGCGGCCTCGCGGATCCTGGTCGAGCGGTCGGTGTTCGACGAGGTGCAGCGGCGCATGGGCGAGCGCTACCGGGCGTTGCGGGTCGGGCCGGCGCTGGCCGACCTCGACGTCGGCCCGCTGATCTCGCGGCGCCAGCACGAACTCGTGAGCGGCTACCTCGCCTTGGCGCGCGACCAGGGCCTGCGCGTCGTCGGGCAGGGCACCGTGGTGGCGGACGCTCCCGCCAGCGGCTACTACCTGCCGCCCACGCTGCTGGCGCCGGTCGACCCGGGCGACCGGCTGGCGCAGGAGGAGATCTTCGGCCCGGTGCAGGTGCTGATCCCGTTCGACGGCGAGGCCGAGGCGATCCGCATCGCCAACGGCACCGACTACGGACTGGTCGCCGGTGTCTGGACGCGCGACGGCGGCCGCCAGCTCCGGATGGCCCGTGCCCTCCAGTGCGGACAGGTGTTCGTCAACAACTACGGCGCGGGTGGCGGCATCGAGCTGCCCTTCGGCGGGGTCAAGCGCTCGGGCCACGGCTTCGGTCGTCAAGACGGTCGCCATCAAGCACGACTGAGCGCACCCGCGCATCCGGCACGCCCCGTCGGGGCGGGGCGCGTCGCTAGCGGGACCGCGGTGGCGCGATCGGCCGCGTCTCGTCGGCAATCAGCAGGGTGGCGCGGACGAGTTGCTCGACCGCTTCGGCGAGGTCCTGCGGAGGCGGCAGCGCCCGGATGACGTCGAGCAGCAGGTCGGCGTCCTCGAGGTCGGCCGGGTCGAGGTGCTGGTACAACAAGGCCAGCGGCTCGTCGAAGGCCGGGTCGTCAGTGTCGCCCAGGTCCTCGAACGACGCCATCGCGTGGGCGAAGCCGGCGACCCAGGGGTACACCGCATCGTGCGGCTCGGCGCCGGCACCCACCGGCGTCGGACCGTCGCCGTCGAAGACCGCCGGCCACCATCGCGCGAGCGGCACCGGCCGGCGCTGCAGGAGCACCCCGACCAGGAAGCCATCGAGCATGGGCAACGGCAGCGGGGCGGGTTCACCCGCCCAGCGCTCGATCGCCTCGGCGATCTCTCCGATCGGGATGGGCCGCGCCGCGGCGCCCTCGGCGGCAGGCGCCGCGGCCCGAGGCTTGGGGAGGCCTCGGCCAGGGGCGGGTCGAGGGGCTCGCGCCGGGCCGGGCCCGGGTCGTGGAGGAGAAGCCATGCAGGATTTTGCGCCGCCGCCCGACTTCCATCCTTTGGGGGATGCCGGCCCCACCCCGGCCCGATAGATTGGGTCCGTTCCGCTGTCACACGGGCAGGGCTCGGGTTCCGAGTCCGCACCGGCAGTCGGACGCGGCGGACCAGGCCCCTCACAACAACACATCGTCTGGCACCCCGTCGCCGTCCGGTCTGCCACGGCCACCATCCGGCCACCCTTGAACGCCGCCCTACCCGGGCGGCGTTCGCCTTTTCGCTCCTCGGCTCGACCGACGACCCCCGGACCATCGGCAACGTGTCGCCTGCCGGCTTCTTCGGTTGACACGTCACCGGACGGTGACTACAGTTGTCACCATTGAGTGACTTTGGAGCTCACCATGGAACGTCGACGATTCATTCGCCTCGTCGGGGGCGGCGTGGTCACCGCCGCGGCTGGCGGGGCGCTGTCCGGCTGCAGTGCCGGCATGCCGCCCGAGGCCATCGCCCCGTGGTCGGGCCCAGGCCAGGAGAGCGACCTGCGAAGGTGGGTGCTTGCTTACGCCATCCTGGCGCCGCATTCGCACAACCTCCAGTCCTGGGTGGCCGACCTGCGCCCCGCCGGCGAGATCCTTCTGTTCTGCGACCCGCAGCGACTGCTGCCCGAAACCGATCCGTTCGCCCGGCAGATCATGATGAGCCACGGCACCTTCCTCGAGCTGCTCGACCTGGCCGCGCGGGAGCGTGGTCATCGCGCCGAGATCGAGTTGTTCCCGGCCGGTCCGTACGACCCGCGCGAAGCACCCGACCGTCCGATCGCCCGCATCCGGCTCGTTGCCGACTCGGCCGCGGCACGCGATCCGCTGTTCGGCCAGATCCTGCGCCGCCGCACCAACCGGAGCCTGTACGACCTCGGTCGCCCGGTGCCGGAGGCCGCCTGGCAGGCGATGGCGGCGGCCGTCGCGCCCCACCCGGTCCGGTTTGGACATGTCGGCCCTCAAGCGGCCGAGGCGCTGCAGCGGCACCGCGACCTGGCCTCGGAGGCCTGGCGCATCGAGCTGACCACGCCGCGGGCCATGCTCGAGACCTTCCGCGTGCTGCGGGTCGGCGCAGGCGAAGTGGCGCGCCACCGCGACGGCGTGACGCTGCTCGACCCGTTCCCGGTGGCCCTTGCTCGCCTGGGCTTGTTCGACCGCACGCGTGCGCCCGGGCCGGACGACTACGCGACCACCAGCCAGATCAAGGACTTCGACGCCAAGCTGGCCTCGACGCCGGGGTTCCTGTGGATGGTCACGGACGCGAACGATCGCGCCACCCAGGTCAACGCCGGTCGCGCCTACGCGCGGGTGCAACTCGCCGCCACCGCGCAGGGCGTGTCGATGCAGCCGCTGCAGCAGGCGCTGCAGGAGTACCCGGAGCAGGCCGGTCCGTACGCGCGCATCCACGCGCTGGTCGGCGCCCCGACACCCGGCAGCACCGTGCAGATGTGGGCGCGCGCCGGCTTCGCCCCCGAGGTGTCGCCGGCCCCGCGGCGCGGGGTCGAGGCCATCATGCGGACATGACCGCCACGCCGCCCGCCGTTCCCGCACCGGCCGACACCGCCCCGCCCGGCCTCTCGCCGGCCGTACCGGGCGCCGACCCGACCCATCGCCCGCGCGACCGCGCGGCCACACGGGAGCGGATCCTCGGTGCCGTCGGTGCGGTGCTCGCGCGCGACGGCTTCGCCCGGCTGGGCATCAATGCGATCGCCCGGGAAGCCGGCGTCGACAAGGTGCTGATCTACCGGTACTTCGGCGGCCTGCCGGAATTGCTGCGCACCTGGGGATCGAGCGGCCGCTTCTGGCCCCGCGTGTCGGACCTGCTCGGGGACGATCCCCGGGCCGTGCTCGACCTGCCGGAGCACGAGCGCTTTGCGCGGTTCCTCGAGCATTTCATCGACGCGCTGCGCGCCCGGCCCCTCACCCTCGAGATCCTGGCGGCCGAGCTTCAGGAGCGCAACGAGCTCACCGCCATTCTCGAGGCCGAGCGCGAAGCCTGGGGCGAGGAGGCCGCCCGGGTGCTCGGCGGGCCGGCCTACGCGAGCCAACCGCACCTGGCCGCCGTCACGGTCGTGCTGGTGGCCGGTGTCCAGTACCTGATGCTGCGCGCGCGTCGGCTGCGCCTGTTCGGCGGGCTGGACCTGCACACCGACGCCGCCTGGGACGAGATCAAGCAGGCCCTGCGGGCGCTGGCCGTCCAGCTCGTGGTGGCGCCTGAGCCGTCCCCACTGTCCCCGTCGCGCTGACCCCGTGGCGTGCAGGCCTCGACCCCGTGGATCGGCGGGGCCGGGACGGGTTGACTAGACTGCCGTCCTTTCGAAGTCACTGCACAGGAGTTTCCATGGGTGCCCCCGAGCCCTTCACTGCCACCGCCGAGGTCGCCCACTGGATCGGTGGTCGTCCGTCACGTGGCGACGGCACCCGGACACTGCCGGTCTACCAGCCCGCGACCGGCCGCGTGGCGCGCCAGGTGCGGCTGGCCGAATCCTCCGACGTCGCGCAGGCAGTG
>JALOSQ010000180.1 GCA_025458335.1 Ideonella sp. | reverse complement strand
AGGTAGACGTTGTCGGCCACCGTGGCCCAGGGCATCACGGTGGCGTCCTGGAAGACGAAGCCGATCTCGCGCTTCGGACGGCCCTGCGCGTCGTACGCCGAGGTCGGCCAGTCGATCGTGCCCCCGCTCGCCTCCCCCAGGCCGGCAATCAGCCGCAGCGCGGTGGACTTGCCGCATCCCGACGGCCCGAGCAGGCTCACGAACTCGCCCGGGTGGATGTCGAGGTCGAGCGACTGCAGTGCGTGCGTGCCGTTGGCGTAGCACTTGTCCACGCCCCGCAGGCGGACCAGGGGCCGCTCGGGGCCCGTGCCCGGCACCGTCGTCGCGCCCGCCACGGCCTGCGGGGTCATGGCGCTACCCCGTGGGGCACGGGGTCGCGCGACACCACCCGGCTGAGGGGAAACCGATGCACCTCGGCGAGCAGGCGCACGAGCGCGTCGGCCGCCGTGTCGAGCACGACGCGGCCGCGTTCCGGGTCGGCCGCCCGGGCATTGCCGCAGGCGCCATCCGGGTGCAGATCCTGCGTCTGCCAGCCGAAGCCCACCGCCTGTCCCTCGGGCCGCAGCCACTCGTACTCGGCTTCCAGCGCCACCCCGGCCGACACGAAGTGCCGGGCGTGCTGCATCGCCACGAGGTCGGGACGCAGGGCAAGCATCTGCGAGGTCTCGCTCTCGCCGCCATGGATCCCGTGCCGCTCCTCCTCGGCGCTGAACAGCCCCGGCACGGCGCCGAGCCCGTACGTCGACGCGCACACGACGAACATGCCCAGGCGCACGCGCAGGTCGCGCGCGACGATGTCCATCACCTGCGGCTGGCCGCCGTGCGAGTTGAGCAGCACGAGCTTGCGCACGCCGGCGCGGTACACGCATTCGCCGACCTCGGTCCACAGGCGGATCAGCGTGCCCGCGCCGAGGCTGAGCGTGCCGGCAAAGGCCAGGTGCTCGTCTGACTTCCCGATCGGCAGCGACGGCAGCACGGTGACCGGCAGGTCCGCCGGCAGCCGCGGCACGGCGCGGTCGACCACCGCCTGCACGAGCAGGGCATCGACCCCGACCGGCAGGTGGGGACCGTGCTGCTCGACCGCGGCCACCGGCAGGACCGCCACCGTGTCGTGCGGCAGCGCCCCGAACTCGAGCGTCGACATCTCGACCCAGCGGCGGCGCGGCAGGCGCACCGGCTCGGCTCGCCCCTCGGAAGCGTCGGGGGATCGCATGCCTCAGTTCTCCTGCCGAACTTCGCTCTCGTGCCAGCGGTGCAGCAAAAGCCACTGCACGAAGGCCATGGCGTACCAGATCGCGATGCCGAAGGCCGACAGCAGGAACAGTGCGGCGAACATGCGCGGCACGTTGAGCGCCCCGCCGGCCTCCACGATCGTCCAGGCCAGCCCGGTCGCGCTGCCGCTGCCTGCGACGAACTCGGCGACGACCGCGCCAATCACCGACAGCCCGGCCGAGATGCGCACGCCGGCCAGGATGTACGGCAGGGCCGAGGGCAGTTGCAGGTACCGGAAGAGCTTCCAGCGGGAACTGCCGTACAGCGCGAACACGTTGCGCAGCCCGTGGTCGGCCGAGCGCAGGCCCTGCGCGGTGTTCGACAGGATCGGGAAGAACGCGATGATCCAGGCCAGCAGGAGCAGCGCGAGCCAGGCGCGGTCGAGTCCGACCCAGATCAGGATCAGCGGCGCGATCGCGATCGCCGGCGTGACCTGCAGCACCACGGCGTACGGCCACAGCGCCATCTCCAGCGGCCGGCTCTGCGTGAGCAGCACGCCGAACACGAGCCCGCTCACGCAGGCCAGCGCGAACGCCGCCAGGGTGATGGTGGCCGTGAAGGCCAGCGCCTCGAACAGCACCGGCGCGTCGGTGACCAGCGTCTTGGCGATCAGGCTCGGCGGCGGCAGCACGAACCGGGACACCTCGAGCGTGCGCACGAGGAACTCCCAGCCGCCGAAGAAGACGAGGCCGGCCAGCAGCGGCAGCAGGACCAGGCGCGGGTCGCGCGGGGCCCGCGGGCGGCGTGCGCGAGGTCGACGGGCCACGGACCCAGCGGCTGGTGCCGGAGCCGGGGCGGTGGCGGGCAGCACGGCACTCATGAAGAAGGGTGCGGGCGAGGGGGTGCGGGCGAAGGGGCGCGGCCTCAGGCCACCACGCGCCGCTGCTCGGTCTCGCCGTGGCGTGCCAGCAGCTCGCCGAGCATGCGCCGCATCAGCAGGCCGGGGCGGTCCGAGCCCATGTGAAGCTCCTCGCCCTCGGCCACCGCCAGCGGCACGTCGGGGTCGGTGCTCTCGAGGATCAGCTTGTCCTCGAGCGTGACCGCACGGTCGAAGGCGATCACCTGCGCGGCCGGCGTGTCGGCCTCGGTGTCGTTGCGGTAGGCCCACTGCACGATCATCGCGTGCTCGTCGTCGACCGGCGTGGCGCAGGTGATGATGACGTGCTCCAGCCCGTGCGGGTAGCGGATGGCACTGCGCCGCACGAAGGGCATGTACCAGATCGACTCGATGCGCCGCTCGCTGGTCGCGCTGTCGGTGCGCACGACCTGGTGCGCGACGTCGCCGCGAACCACCACCGGCGCCGCCACCCGCGAGACGAAGCCGTACTCGGCGGGCGTGATCTCGGCCGGCGTGCTTTCGGGTCGCGACATGTCGCCGAAGGTCGCCCGGTGCGTGAAGGCGATGTGCGCCGAGTCGAACGAGTTCTCCATCAGGCGCAACGCGCCGATGCGCCAGGGTTCGTAGAACTGGTCGATCTGGCGCCAGCCCTCGCGCCCGTGTTCCGGCAGTTCGGGGATCCCGGTGAGGGGCTCGTCGAGCGCCACCCAGACGTAGCCGTAGCGGGCCTCCGCGCGGTAGGCCGGCACGCCGTAGCTCGACGGGATCGGCTGGCTCGCCGGGCGCTGCGGAACGCGCACGCAGCGCCCGCCGCCCTCGAAGGTCCAGCCGTGGTAGCCGCAGACCACGTGGTCGCCCTCCAGGAAGCCGAGCGAGAGCTGGGCCGAACGATGGCAGCAACGGTCCTTCAGGCAGGCGATGCGGCCGTCGCTGCGCTGCCACAGCACGATCTTCTCGCCCAGCAGGGTGAAGCCGTGCGGCTTGCCGTCGCCCAGGTGGGCCTGCGGCATGACGGCATACCAGAAGCGCCGCAGGACAGGTTGCTTGGTGGCGAGCATCGCGGGCCTCCGGGGCTCAGCGCAGGAACTGGGTGGTGAAGACCTGCCGCACGTCGAAGCCGGCCGGTAGCAGCCCGGCCTCGGTGAGCATGTCGGCATGCGCCTTCCAGCGCGCCTCGGTCATGGCGCCGATCGGCACGCCGTCGACGCCCTCGACGATCTTCTCCGCCTTGAACACCTGCAGCGTGTTGGCCACCAGGTCGTCCGGGTTGTCGGGGTTGTCCTTGCGGATCAGCGGCAGCGCGGCCGACGGGTCGGCCAGGAACTCGGCCCAGCCGCGCCGCGAGCTGCTCACGAAGCACTGCACCAGCTGCGGCTTGCCGTCGATCAGGGTCTGCGGCACCACGATCACCGAGCCGTACGACTGGTAGCCGCCGTGCGACAGCAGGAACACCTTGGGCGACTTGCCGGTCTCCTTGCGGACGCGGAACGGCTCGTTGCTCACCAGACCCTGCTGGATCGCGCCGGGGTCGGCGAGCCACGGCCCGATCTGGCCGCTGTACGGCCGGATCTGCGAGTCGCTGAAGCCGTACCTGGCCCGCAGGAATGGCCAGAAGGTGGTGCGCGAGCCGGTGGCGATCATGATGGGCTTGCCCTTCATGTCCTCCAGCTTCTCGATGCCGTTGCCCTCGTGGGTCATCAGGATCTGCGGATTGCGCTGGAACCCGGCCATCACCGCCTTCGCCGGGAATCCGGCCTGCACCAGCTGGAACACCGTGTCGCTGTACGAGGCCATCAGGATGTCGACCGCGCCGGTCACCAGCAAGGTCTTGGGGTCGACGCCCGGCCCGCCCTGGCGGATCTGCAGGTCCAGGCCGCACTGGCGGTAGTAGCCCTTGGCCTGGGCGTGGTAGTAGCCGCCGTGCTCCGACTGGGCGCGCCAACTCGTCAGGAAGGTGAGCTTGTCCTGCGCCTGGGCGGTCACGGCCAGCCCCGGCAGCAACAGGCACGCGGCCAGCCGCGCGGCGCGAAGGGACCAGGCGCGTCGGGCGCTGCGCGCATCCCGGGGTGACGCGCGGCGGGCGATCAGGCGTGAGGGGATGGGCAGCATTGCGGGACCTCCGATCGGTCGCCCCGACATGGGCAGGGCGCTTGCGGCTCAGTATCGAAACGGCCCCGCGCCGTGACCAGACACCGCCCCGTTATCCGCGCAATAACCGCTCGGTTATGCCGCGGCGGCCTTCGCCGCCGCCCCGACCTGCTGGCGCAGCCAGCGGTTCGACGCGCTGGTGTGGTTGCGCTCGTGCCAGAGCTGGTAAAAGCGCATCGGCGGGAACTCGGTGGGAGCCCGCACGACGACGAGCGGCAGCATGGCCGCGTAGTGCTCGGCGAAGCGCCGGCCGGTGGTGAAGACGAGATCGGACTCGAGCAAGACCCACGGCACCAGGTTGAACTCGGGCACCGTCGCCACGAGGCGGCGCCGGTAGCCGGTCTTGAACAGCTCACCGTCGATGGGTCCGAGCTTGCCGGATGCGCTCGGGAACGGCGCCAGGTGCTCCAGGTTGAGGTAGCGCGCCAGCGACAGTGCGGCGTGGCGCGCGGCCGGGTGGCCCTTGCGCAGCAGGCACACGACCTCGTCCTGGTACAGCGTCGCCATGCGCAGGTCCTCGCGCGGGTTTGGGCTGTTGCTCACGACGAGATCGAGCTTCCCGGCCTCGAGCGCCTGCGCCGCGTCGAAGGCCGGGTCGATCATGCGCATCCGCACGCTGAGCCGCGGGCCGGCCTGCGTGATGCGCTCGATCAGCGACGAGAACAAGGTGGCGTCGACACAGTCCGCGAACGCGACATGGAACTCCCGAGTCGCCGATTCCGTCGAGCACCTCGCGCAGGCGGCGCAGGTCGCGGCTGATCGCCGGCTGCGCCCGCCCGGTGATCACCGCCACCTTGGAGACGCTGCACTCCTGCAGCAACAGGGCCAGCACCCCGAGGTGATGCAGGTCGAGCTGGCGGACACCTTCGGCGAGGGGCCTGGCAACCATGGGTGGCGGGCGTGAACGTACGACCCGAGCGACGCGGGTTTGTAAGCCGAGAATACAAGAGCCTGCCAGCAGCACGTCCCGCGCGCTGACGACGGGCAGCGGGCGCGGAGTCGGTCACCAAGGCGACATCGATTGCCCCGATCCTCCGAGGCTTCGCGCATGGAGGCATGGATGAAGCGACGCATCGAGACCCTGGCCGACCGACTGAAGCGGGCCGAGGTGCCTGACGCGACCGAAGCGCTGCGCCTGCGCCGGCGCGGGTTCCTGCGGACGGTGGCCGCAGGGGGCACCGTCGTCGCGGCCGGTGCGGCGCTGACGGCCTGCGGCGGCGGCGATGCCGACACGGTCACGTTCGCGCACGGCGTGGCCAGCGGGGATCCGCTCGCGACTGCGGTGATCCTCTGGACCAGGGTGACGCCGGGCAACACGGGCCGCGACTATGCGCTCGAGGCGGAGGTGGCCACCGACGCCGCCTTTGCAGCGTCACCGCGCGCGCCGAGGCGGACTTCACCGCCAAGATCGACGTGACCGGCCTGTCGGCCAACACCCGCTACTTCTACCGATTCACCTGGGTCGAGGGCGGCACGCGCTCGCCGGTGGGGCGCACCAAGACCCTGCCGAGCGGCGCGGCGAGCCAGGTGCGGCTGGCAGTGTTCTCGTGCTCCAACTACCCGGCCGGCTTCTTCAACGCGTACGCGGACGCGGCCGCGCAGCCCGACCTGGACGCGGCCCTGCACCTCGGGGACTTCATCTACGAGTACTCGCGCGCCGGCTATGCCTCGCAGAACGCCGCCGCGCTCGGCCGCCTTTCCGACCCCGACGCCGAGCTGATCACCCTGTCGGACTACCGTCGCCGCCACGCGCAGTACCGCAGCGATCCGGACCTGCAGGCGCTCGCGGCCGCCGTGCCGATGATCGCGGTGTGGGACGACCACGAGTCGGCCAACAACGCCTGGCGCGACGGCGCGGAGAACCACCAATCAGGCGAAGGGGACTGGGCTGTCCGCAAAGCCACCGCGATCCGCGTGTGGCACGAGTGGATGCCCACCCGCGTCGGCGCCGATCCGGGCAAAACGTGGCGGCGTTTCGACTTCGGCACGCTGGTGTCGCTGCACATGCTGGACACCCGGCTGGCGGGTCGCGACCGGCAACTCGACATCGCGAGCTACGTCGGCGCGGGTGGCAGCTTCGACGGCGCGCGCTTTGCGGCGGAGGTGGCCGACCCGAACCGGCAGCTGCTCGGCGCCGAGCAAACGGCCTGGCTGCAGGCGCAGCTGCAGGCGTCCACCGCCACCTGGCAGGTACTGGGGCAGCAGGTGCTGATGGGGCGCATGAACATCCCGGCACCGGTCGCACTTCAGCAGATCACGGTCGGTGCGTATGCGGCGCTCGTGCAGAAGGCGCAGACGGCCCCCGGCACGCTCACGCCGCAGGAGCAGGCGACGCTCGCCGCGCCGTCCATCCCCTACAACCTGGACGCTTGGGACGGCTATGCCGCCGCGCGGGAGACGGTGCTGGGCACCGCGCGCACGCTCGACCGCAACCTGGTGGTGCTGGCCGGAGACACGCACAACGCCTGGGGCAACGATCTGCTCGACCTGCAGGGCAACCGCTGCGGCGTGGAGTTCGCGACGCCGAGCGTCAGCTCGCCCGGCTTCGAGGCGGTCTTCCCGAACGAGAACCCGCAGGTCTTCGCCGCCTCCATCGAGGCCCTGATCGGCCCGCTGCAGTACGCCGACACCAGCCGGCGCGGCTACCTGCTGATCACGGCCACGTCCGCCGAATGCCGCGGCGAGTGGCGCTTCGTGAGCACCACGCAGAGCCGGACCTACACGGCCACCACCGGGCGCACGCTGCGCGTGCTGCCGGGGGCGGCGGGGCGGGCGCTGGTGGCTTGACCGATCAGCCCGCGGCGTACTTGATGCTGCAGCCGTACGGCGCCGAGGTCGGCGTGGAGACCGGCTTGCCGGCCAGCAGCTCGTTGAGTGCCACGCGCACGAAATTCTTGGCCGAGGGGATGTCGGCCGGGTTGGCGCTGCGCTTGTCGTCGATGCCACCGGCGTACACCAGCGTGCCCTGCGGGTCGACGATGTACATGTGCGGCGTGGTGCGGGCCCCGTAGGCGCGGCCGATGGTGCCGGCGTCGTCCATCAGCATCGCGGTGGGCGCGGCGCCCCACTCGCGGTACTTGGCGGCGAGCTGGGCCGGCGGCAGGTAGTCGGTGGCACCCGGGGCGGTCGAACTGATCGACAGCCACACCACGTTCTTCGCGGTGAACTCCTTCTGCAGGCCCTGCATGTTCTGCGAGCCGTAGTGCTTCACCACGAAGGGGCAGCCGGGGTTGGTCCACTCGAGCACCACGTGGCGGCCCTTGAAGTCGGCCAGACGCACGGTCTTGCCCGTGGCGTCCTTGACCTCGAAGGCCGGGGCGGGCTGGCCGATGGTGGCGGCGTGGGCCGCGGGTGCCAGCATCAGCGCGGCCGGCACGGCGAGCAGGGCACCGAGCAGGGCGCGGCGCACGGGGGCGGGGGTCATCGGGGCGTTGGTCATGTCAGCTCCTGGGCTTCGAAGGGGTCGACAAGGTGGCCAGCGCCTCGCGAACGAGGCCGGCGGTGAGGATCTCGGGCAGCAGCAGCGGCGCCTCGCCCGGGCGCACGAGCAGGTAGACGGGCACGCCGTTGCGGCCCAGCCGCTCGAGCGCCCGGGTGATGCGCTCGTCGCGGTTCGTCCAGTCGGCACGCATCAGCACCACGCCGGCCTCGGCGAAGGCGGCCTGGATGTCGGCGGTGTCCAGCACGAGCCGCTTGTTGACCTGGCAGCTCACGCACCACGCCGCGGTGAAGTCGACGAACACCGGGCG
>JALOSQ010000179.1 GCA_025458335.1 Ideonella sp. | reverse complement strand
TCCGGGGCGTTCCCCCCCGACGCCAGGGCCTCCCGCAGCCGGGCCTGCTGCTCCATGAGCTGCCGGTGCCGCGCCAGCGTGGCCGCGTCGGTGCTGCCGCTCGCCAGCAGCAGGTCGGTCTCCTCGCGCAGGGCCTGCAGGCGCAGCAGGCGCAGGGTGCGATCGAGGTCGGCGGGGTCGACCTCGGGATGATCCCATTCGAGCGACCCCTGCAGCCGCTCGAACAGCGGCAGCAGCGTGGGGCCGTCGTCGCTCGCGGCGGCGGCCTCGACGAGGGCTTGCGGGGTCATCGGCCCCTGGTCCTGCACCACGCGGTCGATCCAGGCGAAGAACCGGCCGTGCGGGAACGGCTGGCGCACCAGCAGGTCGTGGTCGTCGTTCGAGAGGCGGGCCCACAGGCCGCTCGCACGCGCGACGAGCGACGCGGCCCGGTCCACGGGCGAGGCGGGCGCGGCACCGCCTCGCCGCGCCGTGGCCGTGCGGGCCGGCGTGCGCTCGGCCAGCCGCGGCGGTGCGAGCGTGCGTGCCGCGGCCGGCGCAGCGGCCCGGCCGTCCTGGAGTCCCCAGCGTGCCGCCAGCTCGGCCGCGGGCAGTCGAGCCGCCTGCGCGAGGTCCTCGACGATCTGTCGCCTCAGCAGGCCGGCCGGCATGGCCTGCACCCATGGCCCCGCCCGCACCAGCATCTGCGCGCGGTCCTCCGCAGCCTCCAGCGACGCGCCGTCGCGGGCCGCGGCGACGAGCTGGGACGACAGCGGCACCGCCGCCGCCACCGCGGCCTCGAACGCCTCGCGCCCGCGCTCGCGCACGAAGCTGTCGGGGTCGTGCTCGGGCGGCAGGAACAGGAAGCTCAGGCGGCGCGAGTCGTTGGCGTGCGGCAGCGCGGCCTCGAGCGCGCGCCCTGCGGCACGCCGGCCGGCGGCGTCGCCGTCGAAGCTGAACACGATCGAATCGGTGAACCGCAGCAGCTTGGCCACGTGGTCGGCCGTGCACGCAGTGCCCAGGGTGGCCACCGCGTTGCCGAAGCCGAGCTGGGCGAGGGCGACGACGTCCATGTAGCCCTCGACGACGATCGCATGGCCCAGGCGGCGGATCTCGGTGCGCGCCTCGTGCAGTCCGTAGAGTTCACGGCCCTTGACGAAAACCGGGGTCTCGGGCGAGTTGAGGTATTTCGGCTCGCCCTGGTCGATCACCCGTCCGCCGAAACCGATGACGCGGCCATCGACGCCCCGGATCGGGAACATGATCCGGTCCCGGAACCGGTCGTAGCGTTTGTCCTCGCCGCTGTCGTCGTCGTGGCGCGCGATGACCAGCCCGCAGGCCTCGAGCTTCGGATCGGCATATTCCGGAAACGCGCTCGCCAGGCCACGCCAGCGATCCGGTGCATAGCCCAGCCCGAATCGCGCGGCGATTTCGCCGGTCAGGCCGCGACGCTTGAGGTAATCGATCGCGCGCGGGTGTTCTCGGAGCTCGCGGCGGAAGTGCGCCGCGGCGCGCTCGAGCAGGTCGCTGAGTCCCTGCTCAGCCTCGCGGCGCTCGGCCTCGCGGGCGCGCGCCTGCTCGTCGCGCGCCTCGCGTGGGACCTGCAGTCCGACCTGCTGAGCCAGATCCTCGACCGCCTCGACGAAGCCCAGTCCGAGGTGCTCGGTCAGGAAGCGGATCGCATCACCGTGCGCCCCGCAACCGAAGCAGTGGTAGAACTGCTTGGACGGGCTGACCGTGAAGCTCGGCGACTTCTCGGCGTGGAACGGGCACAACCCACTGAGGTTCGCGCCCGACTTTCGCAGTTCGACGTGTCGGGAGACGACGTCGACGATGTCGACGCGCGCGAGCAGGTCGTGGATGAAGCCGGGCGGGATCACCCGCCCAGTCTAGCGAGCGGCCGGCTCAGACCGCGAAGTCGGCCAGCGACTTGCCCGAGGCGAGCGCCGCCTTGAGCCACTTGGGCTGCAGGCCGCGGCCGCTCCAGGTCTCGCCGGTGGCGGCGTTGCGGTACTTGGGCGGGACCTTCGAACCGCGCGTCGACGACCCGGCGCGCGAGCGGCCGGCGACGGCGCGCTGGCTCAGGTCGGCCAGCGTCAGGCCATGTTCGTCCATCAACGCGCGGACCTTGGCGACGGCGTCCTGGCGCTCTTGCTGGCGCAGGGATTCGATTTCCTTCTCGAGGGCGGCCTTCTGGGCGATGAGTTCGTTGAGCTTTGCCATTCGGTGTGCCTTTCGGATTCGCGGCCATACCCAAGGCGGGCAAGGCATGCCGCCGCAGTATACCGATACTCCGAAAAGGGTATCCGCTGCGCCGTTTCGACGGCGCAGCGGATCGTCACCGAGGGCTTATTTGAAGCCGACGCGGTCCAGCATCTGCTGGATGCGGACCTGATTCATGCCAAACACCGAGGCCGGTGTGGTGTCGACCTTGAACTCGCCCATGGTCGCCAGAGCAGGGTTATCGAGTCGGGTGCTCGCCACCACCGGCCATTCGTTATTGCCGTTCGCGAAGTAGGACTGGGCCTGATCGCTGGCGAGGTACTCGAGGAACTTCACCGCCGCATCGCGGTTCTTCGAGTTCTTGGCGACCGCACCACCCGAGATATTGACGTGCGTGCCCCAGGTCGACTGGTTCGGGAACACCACCGCCACCTTGTCGACCACTGCCTTGTCCTCGGGCTTGTTCGAGCGCATCAGGCGCGCGAGGTAGTACGTGTTGCTCACGGCCACCTTGCATTCGCCGCTGGCCACCGCGCGGATCTGGTCCGTGTCGCCGCCCTTGGGCGCGCGCGCCATGTTGTCGACGACGCCCTTGAGCCAGGCCTCGGTCTTCTCGGGCCCGATCCGCTCCATCACCGCGCCGAACATCGACAGGTTGTACGGATGCGAGCCGCTGCGGATGCACAGCCGGCCCTTGTTCTTCGGGTCGCCGAGTTCCTCGTAGGTGTCGACGTCCTCGGGCTTGACGCTCGCCTTGTCGTACATGATCACGCGGGCGCGGGTCGAGAAGCCGAACCACTGCGACCCCTGGCCGTCGTCCTTGCCGCGCAGCGTGGCAGGCACGCGTTGCTGCAGCGTGGCCGAGCGGACCGGCTGGAACAGGCCGTCGACCTCGGCGCGCCACAGGCGCGCGGCGTCCACCAGCAGCACCACGTCGGCCGGGCTGGCGCTGCCCTCCGAACGCAGGCGCGCGAGGATGCCGGCGTCATCGGCCTCGACGCGGTTGATCCTGATGCCGGTGGCCTTGGTGAAGTTCTCGTACAGCGCCTCGTCGGTCTGGTAATGACGCGCCGAGTACAGGTTGAGCACCTGCTGCTGCGCCGAGGCAGCGACGGGGGCGAGGAGGGCGGCGGCGACCGCCGAGGCGGCCAGGGAGAAGCGACGGGTCATGGTGCGGATCGTTCGGAAGTGAAAGCCGAACGGAGTGTAGAGACAAACGAGAATGATTCGCAAGAGCTTTCTTGGCAATCGGGCTTCGTGCCTGTTCCTGTGACCTGCGGCCCCGGGCCCTGCTGGGAGCCCGCCCTCAGCCGTTGGCCGGCGGCACGTAGCCCGCCGGCTTGTCGGCCCCGTCGCCGAAGAAGAACTTCTCCATCTGGCGCGCCAGGTACTGGCGGGCGCGCTGGTCGGCCAGATTCAGGCGGTTCTCGTTGACCAGCATCGTCTGGTGCTTCATCCAGGCGGCCCAGGCCTCCTTGCTGACCTCGTTGTAGATCCGCTTGCCGAGCTCGCCAGGGTAGGGCGCGAAATCGAGGCCGTCGGCCTCCTTCTTGAGGTAGACGCACTGGACGGTGCGGGGCATGGGGTTCTCTCCTGGACAGTGAGGGGTGGGAATCAGAGCTTCTTGACCAGCACCTGGGACTTGCGGTCCCAGTTGTACTTGCGCTTGCGGGCCTCGGGCAGCCAGTCGGGGTCGACCTGGGCGAAGCCGCGCTTGATGAACCAGTGCATCGTCCGTGTGGTGAGGACGAACAGGCTTTCGAGACCCATGGCGCGGGCGCGCTGCTCGACGCGCTTGAGCATCTTGTCGCCGTCGCCCTGGCCCTGCGACTCGGGCGAGACGGTGAGGGCGGCCATCTCGCCGGTGCGGGCCTCGGGGTAGGGGTACAGCGCGGCGCAGCCGAAGATGATGCCGTCGTGCTCGATGACGGTGTAGTTGGCGACGTCGCGCTCGATCTCCGTGCGGCTGCGCTTGACGAGCGTGCCATCGCGCTCGTAGGGCTCGATCAGCTTCAGGATCCCCGCCACGTCGTCGGCGCCTGCCTCGCGCAGGCTCTCGAGCTTCTCGTCGACCACCATGGTGCCGATGCCGTCGTGCGTGAACACCTCCTGCAGCACGGCCCCGTCGACCGCGAAGGGCACGATGTGAGAGCGTTCCACCCCGCTGCGGCAGGCCTTGATGCAGTGGCGCAGGTAGAACGCGGCGTCGCTCGGCTGGGTCGGCGCCGGCAAGGCGGCGAGCAGGCGCTCGGCGTCGGCCAGCGCGATCTCGGTGTCGATCGGTGCGTCCGGGTCGTCCCGGGCCTCGCGCAGGCCCGGGATCTCGGTGATGAAGACGAGCTTGTCGGCCTGCAGCGAAATCGCCACGCTGGTGGCCACGTCCTCCATGGTCAGGTTGAAGGCCTCGCCGGTCGGCGAGAAGCCGAAGGGCGACAGCATCGCCAGCGCGCCCGAGTCGATGGCGCGGCGGATCGCCGCTCCGTCGACGCGGCGCACCACGCCCGAATGCATGAAGTCGATGCCGTCGACGATCCCCACCGGGCTCGCGGTCAGGAAGTTGCCCGAGATCACGCGCACCGTCGAGTTCGCCATCGCGGTGTTGGGCAGGCCCTGCGAGAAGGCTGCCTCGATCTCGAAGCGCAGCTGCCCGGCCGCCTCCTGCGCGCAGTCGAGCGCGACGGCGTCGGTGATGCGCAGACCGTGGCTGAAACGCTCGGGGTGGCCCTTGGCGCGCAGCTGTTCGCTGACCTGGGGCCGGAACCCGTGTACCAGCACCAGCTTGATGCCCATCGCGTGCAGGATCGCCAGGTCCTGCGCGATCGACGGCAGCTTGCCGGCCGCGATGCACCGACCGGAACCACGGGACGAAGGTGTGCGGGAAGACCAGGCTCATGCCCGCATTCTCGCGCCGTCCGCGGCCGTCGGCCGCCCGGCGTCATTGACGTGTCACGGGCGGCGGCGCACGATCGTTTGCCGTCGACGGCACGCAAGGAGTGGCGATGAATCCCTTCCAGACCCCAGGCGCATTCAGCTGGTCCGAGTTGATGACCCCCGAGCCCGAGGCCGCGGCGCGGTTCTACGGTTCGCTGTTCGGCTGGACCGTCAAGACCATGGACATGGGCACGGGGCCGTACCACGTGGCCTGCGTCGGCGACGAGCAGGTCGCCGGCCTGATGCAGACGCCGCCCGAGCAGGCCGCCATGCCGCCGATGTGGGGCGTGTACATCACGGTGTCGGATGCCGACGAGACCGCCGCGCGCTGCGTGGCGCTCGGCGGCAAGGTGCTGGTGCCGGCGATGGACGTCCCGACCGTGGGCCGCATGGCCGTGCTGCAGGACCCGCAAGGGGCCGTCTTCAGCGTGATGGCCTACGTGGCAGGCTGATCGGCGCCGCCGGGCGCCGGCGTCGCGGGGCGCGCCGATAATCCCCGCCCGGTGACTTCAGACGCCCGCACCCGGCGGCCGAACGAGGCGCCGCCGGGTCCGGCCCGGGCCGCGCCGCGGCCCCGTGGGCCGCTGCCGACCGAGCGGCGCCCGGCCACGCCCGTCCCGCCGATCACGTTCCCCGACGCGCTGCCGGTCTCGGCCCGGCGCGACGAGATCGCGCGCGCGCTGCGCGAGCACCCGGTGATCGTGGTGAGCGGCGAGACCGGCTCGGGCAAGACCACCCAGCTGCCCAAGATCGCGCTGTCGATCGGTCGCGGGCGCGGCGCGGGCGGCGCCGGCCTGATCGGCCATACCCAGCCACGCCGCATCGCCGCGGCCAGCGTGGCCAAGCGCATTGCCGAGGAGCTGAACTCGCCCCTCGGCGAGGTGGTGGGCTACAAGGTGCGCTTCCAGGACCGGCTGCAGCCCGGGGCCACGGTCAAGCTGATGACCGACGGCATCCTGCTGGCCGAGACGCAGACCGACCCGCTGCTGTCGGCCTACGACACGATCATCGTCGACGAGGCGCACGAGCGCAGCCTGAACATCGACTTCCTGCTCGGCTACCTGCGGCAGCTGCTGCCGCGCAGGCCGGACCTCAAGGTGGTCATCACCTCGGCCACCATCGACGCCGAGCGTTTCGCCCAGCACTTCGCGTCGGCCGCCGGGCCCGCACCGGTGATCTCGGTGTCGGGCCGCACCTTCCCGGTCGAGCAGCGCTGGCGGCCATTCGAGGAGAGCCGCGAGTACGGCTTGAACGAGGCCATCGCCGACGCAGTCGACGAGTTGTGGGCGGGCGGGGCCACCGGTGACGTGCTGGTCTTCCTGCCGGGCGAACGCGAGATCCGCGAGGCGGCCGACCACCTGCGCCGGCACGGCGCTACGGCTTCGACGAAGGGCGGCGCGCGCAGCCGGCTGGCGGGAGCCGAGGTGCTGCCGCTCTTCTCGCGCCTGTCGCAGCCCGAGCAGGACCGCATCTTCGAGCCGCACGGCGCGCCGCGCCTCGTGCTGGCCACCAACGTGGCCGAGACCTCGCTGACCGTGCCCGGCATCCGCTACGTGGTCGACGCGGGCACCGCGCGGGTCAAGCGCTACAGCTACCGCAACAAGGTCGAGCAGCTGCTGGTCGAGCCGGTCAGCCAGGCCGCGGCCAACCAGCGTGCCGGTCGCTGCGGCCGGGTGGCGGCGGGCGTGTGCATCCGCCTCTACGACGAGAAGGACTTCGCCGGCCGGCCGCGCTTCACCGACCCCGAGATCCTGCGCAGCTCGCTGGCCGGCGTGATCCTGCGCATGAAGGCGCTCGGCCTCGGCGCGGTGGAGGACTTTCCCTTCCTCGAGCCGCCGCCGCGCCGCGCGATCGCCGACGGCTACCAGCTGCTCGCCGAGCTCGGCGCGGTCGACGAGCGCAACGAACTCACCGACGTGGGCCGCGAGCTGGCGCGCCTGCCGCTCGACCCGCGGGTGGGCCGCATGATCCTGGCCGCGCGCGATCGCCAGGCGCTGGCGGAGGTGCTGGTGATCGCCGCGGCGATGAGCGTGCCCGACGTGCGCGACCGTCCGCTCGAGGCGCAGGCCGCCGCCGACGCGGCGCACAAGCCCTTCGACGACGAGAAGTCGGAGTTCATGGGCACGCTCAAGCTCTGGCGCTGGATCGAGGCCGGCCGCGGCGTGCACGGGCACCCGGTCGCCCCCGCCACCGGGCGAGCGGGCGGCGCTGCAGCCGGTGCGGCCAGCCCGGCCGAGCCCGTCGACACCCACCGCCTGTCCAACCG
>JALOSQ010000012.1 GCA_025458335.1 Ideonella sp. | reverse complement strand
GGGCTGGTGAACAACGCGGGCATCTTCAAGGCGGCCGACTTCCTCGACATCACCGAGGCCGACTGGGACGCCGTGATCGGCGTCAACCTGAAGGGCTCGTTCCTGGTCGGCCAGGCCGTCGCCCGCCACATGGCCACCCACGGCGGCGGCGCGATCGTCAACATGAGCTCGGTCAACGGCGTCATGGCGATCCCGAGCATCGCCAGCTACAACGCGAGCAAGGGCGGCGTCGACCAGTTGACGCGGGTGATGGCGCTGGCGCTCGCCGACCACGGCATCCGCGTGAACGCGGTCGCCCCGGGCACGATCGCCACCGAACTGGCAGCCAAGGCCGTCCTGGGTAGCGAGGAGGCCAAGGCGCGCATCCTCGGGCGCACGCCGATGCGGCGGCTCGGGGAGCCATCGGAGGTCGCCGACGTCGTGGCCTTCCTGCTCAGCGAGGCTTCGAGCTACATGACCGGCGAGATCGTCTACGTCGATGGCGGGCGTCGCGCGTTGAATTACACGGTGCCCGCGCGTTGAGGCGCCGCGACGTCAACGGTGCACACGCCGTCGTGCGGCTAAGCGAGGCGGCGCGATGAGCTGGGAGGCCTTCGCGGTCTCGACCGGTGCGGTCGCGCTCGGCGAGATCGGCGACAAGACCCAGCTGCTGGCGTTGCTGCTGGCGGCCAAGTTCCGCCGGCCGGTGCCGATCATTCTGGGCATCCTGGTCGCGACCCTGGCCAACCACGCGGCCGCCGGTGCCGTCGGCAACTGGGTGGCGCAATGGATCGACCCGGTCTGGCTGCGCTGGGCGCTGGGCCTGTCGTTCCTCGCCGTGGCGGCATGGATGCTCGTGCCCGACAAGGCCGACGACACCACCGAGGGACACGCGACGCGGCTGGGCGTCTTCGGCATCACGCTGGTGGCGTTCTTCCTGGCCGAGATGGGCGACAAGACCCAGATCGCGACCGTGATGCTGGCCGCGAAGTACCAGGCGCTGGTGGCCGTCACCGCGGGCACGACACTCGGGATGATGCTGGTGAACGTGCCGGCGGTGCTGCTGGGTGATCGGGTGCGGCGCTGGGTACCGCCCGAGCTGATGCACCGCATCGCCGCCGCGGTGTTCGCGGTGCTGGGCATCCTCGTGCTGCTGGGCTACGGCCCCTGACGGCCGCCCGGGCCGCAGCGCGGCGGCCGTGCCGGGGCATCGGTCAGTCGGGCTCGGTCCCGTCCCCGAGCACCGAAATCAGGCGATCGAGCACGTCGTGCAACTCGGCGACCTGCGCTTCGCCCACACGCGCGTTGACCGTGAGCTGCGCGCGTTTCCAGGCCCGCTGAGCCTCGGCGCGCAGCGCCACGCCGGACTTGGTGGCGCGGATCACGCGCTGGCGGGCGTCGTCGCCGGTCGTCACCTCGACCCATCCGGACTGCACCAGCGGCTGCAGGTTGCGCGACAGGGTGGAGGCGTCCAGCCGCATCGCCCGCGCGAGGTCGCCCGCCCTCATCGCGCCGAGCTTGACGACGTGGGACAGCAGCGAGTACTGCGTCTTGTGCAGCCCGGTTGGCGACAGCTCGGCGTCGTACAGGCGCGAAACCAGGCGGCTGGCCTGTCGCAACTTGAGGTTGGTACAGCCCTGGGGCCGCGCGAGCTCATGTACTTGCATATACAATCATTATCCTCGATTTCCTGACCCCGGAACATCCGCATGGACCAACAAGCAAACCGGCTGGCCGATTGGCTGGCTGTCGAGGCTGCGCAGCGAGCCCGCTTCGAGCACGGCGCCGGCCCCGGCGTGCTGTCGCGCGAGGTCGTGGCCACCCTCGACGGGCTGACGCAGATGCGCAGGATGTTGGCCGGCGAGTTGCCCCATGCGGCGATAGCCTCGACCCTGGACTTCATGCTGATCGAGGTCGAGCGGGGCCGCGCCGTGTTCCAGGGCGCGCCGCGGACCTCGCACTTCAACCCCATGGGCACCGTGCATGGTGGGTGGTTCGCGACGCTGCTGGATTCGGCCCTGGGCTGCGCGGTGCACACCCTGATGCCGGCGGGCCGCGCGTACACCACCGCCGAGCTGAGCATCAAGCTCGTGCGCGCCATCACGCCCAAGGTCGAGCGCGTCCGCGCCGAGGGCGAGGTGGTTCACTGCGGCCGCCAGCTCGCCACGGCCGAGGCGCGCCTGGTCGGCCCCGACGGAACGCTCTACGCCCATGCCAGCACGACGTGCCTCGTGTTCGACCTGCCGCCTGCAGGGCGCTAGCATGCGGCCCATGCGAATCCTGCACACCATGCTGCGCGTCGGCGACCTGCAGAGGTCGATCGACTTCTACACCCAGGTCCTCGGGATGTCGCTGCTGCGCACGACGAAGCGCCCCGATCAGCAGTACGACCTGGCGTTCCTGGGCTACGGCTCGAACCCCGATCACGCCGAGATCGAGCTCACCTACAACTACGGTGTGTCCAAGTACGAGCTCGGCAGCGCCTACGGACACATCGCGATCGGCGTGCCCGACGTCGCCGCGACCTGCGCCGCGGTGCGCGACCAGGCCCAGGCGCTCGGCGGTGCGATCACGCGCGAGCCCGGCCCGGTCAAGGGCGGCAGCACGGTGATCGCCTTCATCACCGATCCCGACGGCTACAAGATCGAGTTGATCGAGCGCCGCTGAACGGTCACCGTCAGCGCGCGCGCAGCTCGCTCGCCGCCTCGGCGAGCTGGGTCAGGCGCAGCCAGTCGCCCTGGCGGATGACGTCCTCCGGCGACAGCCACGAACCGCCGACCACGCGCACGTTCGGCAGTGCCAGGTACTGCGGCGCGGTCTCGGGCGTGATGCCGCCGGTCGGGCAGAACGCGATGTCGGGGAACGGACCGGCCAAGGCCTTGAGCATCGGCAGCCCCCCGGCGGCCGAGGCCGGGAAGAACTTGAGGAAACGGTAGCCGTCGGTCTCGGCCTGCATCACTTCGCTGGCCGTGGCCACCCCAGGCAGCAGCGGCAGGTCGTGATCGCGGCAGGCGCCGCCGAGCGCGGGCAGGTAGCCGGGGCTCACCGCGAAGCGCGCGCCGGCCGCCTTGACGGCCTTCACGTCGGCCATGTGGCGCAGCGTGCCGGCCCCGACGATGGCCTCGGGCACCTCGGCGGCGATCGCCGCGATGCAACCGATCGCGGCCGGGGTGCGCAAGGTCACTTCGAGCACGCGGACGCCGCCGGCCACCAGGGCGCGCGCCAGCGGCACCGCGTCCTCGACACGGTGCAGCACCAGCACCGGGATCACCGGGCCGTGGGAGGCAAGTTCAAGCGTGTCCATGCAGGTCTCCGTCCGGGCCTCACAGCCAGGTGATCGCGCCTTCCTCGGCGCTGCTGACGTTGCGGCGCATGCCGGCGAACAGCTCGCGGCCCAGGCCATGCGCGTTGTCCTCCGCGGCGGCGGCCGACAGGGTGGCGGCCTCGCGCCGCGCCCACTCGGCCGGGTCGACCAGCGCCTCCAGCGTGCCAGCCACCGCGTCGAGCCGGATCCGGTCGCCGTCGCGCACCTTGCCCAGCGGCCCGCCGGCCAGGACCTCGGGGCTGACGTGGATCGCGGCCGGCACCTTGCCGCTCGCGCCGCTCATGCGCCCGTCGGTGACGAGGGCGACGCGGTATCCCTTGCCTTGCAGCACCGCCAACGGCGGCGTGAGCTTGTGCAGCTCGGGCATCCCGTTGGCGCGCGGGCCCTGGAACCGAACCACGGCGACGACGTCGCGGTCGAGTTCGCCGGCCTTGAAGGCCCGCATCAGCGCCTCCTGGTCGTCGAACACCCGCGCCGGCGCCTCGACGATGTGGCGGTCCTCCGGCACGGCCGACACCTTGATCACCGAGCGGCCCAGGTTGCCGGTGAGCAGGCGCAGGCCGCCGGTCGGGCTGAAGGGGCGTTCTGCGCGACGCACCACGGTGTCGTCGCCGCTGTCGGCCGGCAGGTCGCGCCACCCCAGCTCACCGTCGTGCAGTCCGGGCACCCGCGTGTACTCGGCCAGCCCGCCAGCCGCGATCGTCGTGACGTCGGGGTGAAGGCAACCGGCCGCGATGAGCTCGCGGATCATGAAGCCGGGGCCCCCGGCCGCCTGGAACTGGTTCACGTCAGCGCTGCCGTTCGGGTAGACGCGCGCCAGCAACGGCACTTCGGCCGACAGGTCGGCGAAGTCGGTCCAGTCGATCAGGATCCCGGCCGAGCGCGCCACCGCCACCCAGTGGATCAGGTGGTTGGTGGAACCGCCGGTGGCCAGCAGCGCGACCATGGCGTTGACGATCGACCGCTCGTCGACCAGCCGCCCGATCGGCGTGAAGCGCGGCCCGCGCGCGATCGCGAGCACGCGACGCACGGCCTCGCGGGTCAGGTGCTCGCGCAGGTCGGCGTGCGGGTGCACGAAGGCCGTCCCCGGCACGTGAAGGCCCATCGCCTCGAGCAGCATCTGGTTGCTGTTGGCGGTGCCGTAGAACGTGCACGTGCCGGGCCCGTGGTACGCCGCGCTCTCGGCCGCGAGCAGCTCCTCGCGCCCCACCTGCCCCTGGGCGTGCCGCTCGCGCACCTTGGCCTTGTCGCTGTTCGACAGGCCGCTGGACATCGGGCCGGCCGGCACGAACACCGTCGGCAGGTGACCGAAGTGCAGCGCACCGATCAACAGGCCCGGCACGATCTTGTCGCACACGCCGAGCATCAACGCCGCGTCGAACACGTCGTGCGTCAGGGCCACGGCCGCGCCCATCGCGATCGTGTCGCGCGAGAACAGGCTCAGCTCCATGCCGGGCAGGCCCTGCGTCACCCCATCGCACATCGCGGGCACGCCGCCCGCCACCTGGGCGGTGGCCCCCTGCCGTCGGGCCTCGTCGCGGATCAACGCCGGAAAGCCCTCGAGCGGCTGGTGCGCCGAGAGCATGTCGTTGTACGCCGTGACGATGCCCAGGTGAGGCGCCCGCTCGGCCACGATGCGCAGCTTGTCGGCCCCCGGCAAGGCGGCGAACGCGTGCGCCACGTTGGCGCAGCCCATCCGGTCGCTGCCGCGAGTGCGTGCGGCCAGCGCATCGAGACGGCGCAGGTAGGCGGCGCGCGTGTCGGCGCTGCGCCGGCGGATACGCTCGGTGACCGCGAGGAGGGCCGGTTTCATGCGGGGCGGCCGGCGGGCCGGGAGTGAAACTCGGGATCGAGTTTCGCTGAAACCGGGTTACAGGGTCAATGAACGCCCGCCCGTGACGGCGGGCCGGCATTCATTCCAGCCGCAGTTCCACGCGACGGGCCTCGCGCGGATCGCCGCCGCCGGTCGTCAGGGCCGGCTTGGCCATCACCAGCCGGTCGGGCGCGACCCCATTGGCCTCGAGGGCATGGCGCACGGCCATCGCGCGCTCCTTGGCAAGTTCCTCGTTGCGCGCCGGATCCCCGCTTGCGTCGTGATAGCCGGAGATCACGACCGACTGGCCCGAGGCCCGGGCCGTGTCGGCGACACGGACCAGCAACTCGGAGGCTTCCGGCGGCAGCGCTGCGCTGCCCACCTCGAAATAGACACGCTCACCCGCGCCGACAGGCGCCGCGGCGGTCGGCGCAGCGGCCGCCTCCTGCGTTGCCACGGGAGGGCGGTCTGCGCCGGAACGGCTGGCCGCGAGTCCGATCACCCCGGCCACGACGGCGAACACGATGGCGCCCACCAGGAACAGGGCATAGGTCTGGTTGTCGTCGTTCTGGTCGCTCATGATTTCTTTCTGCAGGAACTGCTGCCAAATGGCCGCTATCGAAGAAAAACGTCGATCTTCCGGACAGGCGCGCGCGCCGGAGGTCGGGCCGGATTCTAGGGGGGCCGAATGACCGACGGCCCGGAGCGCGAATCCGCGCCCTGCGGCCCTGGCGGCCCAGCATCCGAAGACCTCGGCGAGCCGCCACCGGCCGCCGTGCCGTTGCACCCGACCACGGCGCCGATCATCGGCGCGCCGGACATCGTCCGCGACCCGGCCCCGCTGCTGGCCGAGGTCGTGCGCGAGTGGCGCGTGCTGACGGCCCGGCACGCGATCGAGCGGGACCTGTGGGTGTTCGGCTATGCGTCGCTGATCTGGCGCCCGGAGTTCGAAGCCGCCGAGCACCGCACCGCGAAGGTGCATGGCTGGCACCGGGCGCTGCAGATGCGCTCGCGCATCAACCGTGGCACGCCGGAGCGCCCGGGCCTGGTGTTCGCGCTGCTGTCCGGCGGCTCATGCCAGGGCATGGTCTACCGGATCCCGCACGACCGCGTCGAGGGCGAACTAGGCCGCCTGTGGCAGCGCGAGATGCCCACCGGCGTCTACGACCCGCGCTGGCTGCAGTGCCACACGCCCAAGGGCCCGGTCACTGCGCTCGCCTTCACGCTCAGTCGCCGCAGCAACGCCTTCGTCGGACGCCTGGAAGACCCGCACCTGGTCCAGCTGCTGAGCCATGCCCGTGGCCGCTACGGAACGACGCTCGACTACCTGCTGGAGACGGCCCGCTGCCTGCGCGAGCACGGGATCCGCGACCGCGAGATCGAGCGCCTCGTCGCGGTGGCGCGGCGTGCCGGCCTCGCCGCATGACGCCGCGGATGCGCCGGCGCAGCGTGACACCGGCGTGACTCAGGCCCGGTCCAGGGCCTCGCCGAGTGACTGGCGGGCACGGCGCAGGTCGTCCTCGGTGTCGACGTCGAAGAGCACCCCGGGGTCGTCGACCTCGACGCCGTGCGCCGGGTAGCGCGCCACGATCCGCCGAGCCCCCTCGTCACCCTGCAGCGCGACCAGCTCGGAGTAAAGCTCGACCCCGAATCCCACCGGGTGCCCGCGGCGCCCCTGGTACTGCGCGAACGCCACCGGGTGCTCGTCGAGCGCGCCGGCGACCGCGAGCAAGGTCTCGGGCCGCACCCCGGGCATGTCGGCCGGCAGGACGAGCCAGCCGCCCGCGTGGCCGCGCGCCGCCACGCCCGCGCCGATCGAGTAGCCCATCCCCAGCCCCGTCGCGCCCGCACCGCCAGGCGGCACCTCGGGCACCTGAACCACGTCACATGCCGCGACGATGCGGCCGGCATGCTCGGCCAATGCCGGAGTCGTCACGACGGTGACCGGCAGGCGCGTCATCAAGGCATGGCGCAGCGTGAGCCCGAGCACGGTCGTCGTGCCGAGGCTCTCGAGCAGCTTGTGCTGCGGCCCGCCGTAGCGCGATCCGCGCCCGGCTGCCACCACGATGATCGCCGGCGTCAGCCGCATCGTCTGCATCTCCGTGGACCCTGCGGGCGACGCGCCCCCCGGCCCGTCGCCACATCCCTGGAGAATCCGCGCGGCTGGCCCGCCCTGCCAGTGGGACGATCACTCTCCGGACAACTGCTGTCCGGACAACTGCCTAGGGACGATCACGCAGCACCCGGCCCGTGAGCGACCTCCGGCGCCGGTCCGAAGCGGTTGTCGCCGGGATCGCCCCGCCACACCAGCAAGACGAGGATCCAGGGCAGCCCGATGAACGGGATCAACGAGACCAGCTGCCACCAACCGCTGCGGCCGCTGTCGTGCAGCCGTCGGCAACCTGCCGCCAGCACCGGCAGCAGGTGCACGAGCACGCACAGCCCGTAGACGGTCTCGGCCAGCGCCGGCGACGCGATGCCCGTGATCAGGGTCAGCATCACCGTCACCAGCAGCGCGATTCCGAGGAACACCCAGTAAGCCCCGCGCCCCTGGCGGCCGGCGAACGCGGCGTAGTGCCGCATCGCCTCCACGTACGAGTCCATCGATCCTCCCCGGCCGGTCGAACGGCCTTGGCGGGATTGTGCGGGCGGACCATTGGCTATCCTCCCGCCATGGACCTCGCTGCACTCAGAAAGAGCTACGAACGCGCCGAACTCGACGAGTCGAGCTGCGACCCCGATCCGTTGAGGCAGTTCGGCCTGTGGATGCAGCAGGCCCTCGACGGCCAGTTGCCCGAGCCGAACGCGATGACCCTGGCCACCGTCGGTCCCGACGGGCGGCCGTCGACCCGCGTCGTGCTGATCAAGGGCTTCGACGAGCGCGGCATCGTCTGGTACACGAACTACGCGAGCCGCAAGGGTCGGGAGCTCGAGGCGCATCCCGTCGCGGCGCTGCAGTTCCACTGGGTCGAGCTCGAGCGCGTCGTGAGGATCGAAGGCACGGTCACCCGCACGAGCGCCGAGGAGTCCGATGCCTACTACGCCAGCCGCCCGCTCGATTCACGCATCGGCGCGTGGGCCTCGCCCCAGAGCGAGGTGATCGCAGGCCGGTCGGTGCTCGTGGCCAACGCCGCACGCTACGGCGCCCAGTACCTGCTGCACCCGCCACGGCCGCCGCACTGGGGCGGCTTCCGGCTGTCGCCCGACCGGTGGGAGTTCTGGCAGGGGCGCAAGAGCCGCCTGCACGACCGTGTGCGCTACCGGCTCGACGCCGGGACCTGGATCCGCGAGAGGCTCGCCCCATGACGGACGCCGAGGTCGACGCGTTCTTCGCCACGCTCGCCGCCGCGAATCCGCAGCCGCAGACCGAGCTGGAGTACAGCAACCCCTTCGAGCTGCTGGCCGCCGTGCTGCTCTCCGCCCAGGCCACCGACGTCGGCGTGAACAAGGCCACACGACGCCTGTTCGCGGTGGCCAACACGCCGCAACGCATGCTGGCGCTCGGGCTGCCCGCGCTGACCGAGCACATTCGCACGATCGGCCTGTATCGCAACAAGGCGCGCAACCTGTTCGAGACCTGCCGGCTGCTCGTCGAGCGGCACGCAGGCCAGGTGCCGCACGACCGTGCCGCCCTGGAGGCCCTGCCCGGCGTCGGACGCAAGACCGCCAACGTGGTGCTCAACGTCGCCTTTGGCGAGCCGACGATGGCGGTCGACACCCATGTCTTCCGCGTGTCGAACCGTACCGGCCTGGCACCAGGCCGCACGCCCCTCGAGGTCGAGCAGGCACTGCTCGCCCGGGTGCCGGCGCGCTGGGGTGAGCACGCCCACCACTGGCTGATCCTGCACGGCCGATACACCTGCCTGGCGCGCCAGCCGCGCTGCCCCGCCTGTCCGGTGGCACGCTGGTGTGCCACGGCACGGGGCGCAGCGTCGAATTGAGCATGGTTTCGGGCCTTCTCCGGCCGGCCGGCACGGCGACGCGGGCCTAGTATCGAGGTTGATGGACGCCGCATCTCAGCGCCTGCAGGAGATCACGGGTCGCCTCGACCGGGGCGAGCTCGATGCCGCGGGCTTCCTGGAAGCCTTCTGCCGCTTCCTGACCGACCACGTCGGATGCAACCGCGCCGGGATCTGGCTGTTCGGCGAGGGAGAGCGCGGCCGGCTGCTGCGCTGCATCGCCCTGTACGACCGCCGTGTCGACGCGATGGTCGATGCCGCGGACCTCGTGGCGAGCGAGGTGGGGAACTACTTCGAGCACCTGCTGCGCGACGGGATCGTCGTGGCGCGCGACGCGCGGCGGCATCCCGCCACGGTCGAGTTCCTGGAGGGCTACCTGCTGCCCCAGGATGTGCACTCGCTGCTGGACACTTGCTTCGCCATCAACGGCCAGCTGTGGGGCACCTTCTGCTGCGAGCAGACCGGCGCGCCGATGGAATGGTCGCCGCAACAGATCCGGGCCCTCCGGTCGGTGGCCGCGCGGGCCAGCCTGTCGCTGCTCAAGGCCTTCGACAACGCCTACGACACCGCGCCGGCCCCTCTGTGGGACAGCAGCAGTCCGCAGCGTCTGATCACCCGCATCCAGGAATTCGATCCGCACTGACAGCGCGAGGCGACTGCCAGCGCCGGCCGTAACCCACTGCGCGAGGCCAATCGACTGCAGCCGGCAGCCGGGACAGGTCGTCCGACGTCGCGGCGATCCATTCCAAGGCCGAGATCCAGCCGCCGTGCGTCACCACCAACGCCCCGACCGGATCGACCGTCGACAGGAAGCTGCGGCACCGCTCGAGCACGTCCCCCACGGTCTCGCCGCCGCCGGGGCGATGGGTCGCAAACTCGCGCACCCAGGCCTCGATCGCAAGCCGGCCGATCGCGTCCCAGCGACGGCCATCCCAGCGGCCGAAGTCCGCCTCCTGCAGCCGGGCATCGACCCGATGCACCCAGCCGCGGCGGCGCAGCCAGCGACCGACCGCCCGGCAGCGCGTGGCGGGCGACGTGAACACGACCCGCGGGCGGGCCTCGCGCCGGGCGGTGCGCTCGAGGCATCGAGCCAGGCGCCGCACCCGGCGCGGATCGACGGCCAGGTCGATGCGACCGACGCAGCGCCCCTCCGCCCCGATCGGCCGCGGGTGACGCCACACGGCGAGGTCGGGCAGGGGCTTCACCCGCCCGCCACCGTCACGCCAGCACGCCCCAAGGCGGCCAGGCTGCCGAGGTAGAACGCCGTCTCGGCCCATTGCTGTGTCGCCCCCAGCGTGTCGCCGGTCACGCCGCCCAGACGGCGTCTGAGCCAGCGGGCACAGACGACGGCGGCGGCGGCCGCCGCGGCGGCGCCGACGAGCCAGGCCGAACCCGCCGCCTGGGCGACCGAAGGCCCGAGCACGGCCCCCGCGACCAGCACCGACGTCGCCATGGCCCCGCACGTCCAGAGGACGGAGACCCCCAGCCCGGCCGAGCCGATGCGCTGTGCCAGCGGCTTGGCCTTGGCGTGCTCGGGGTCCCCGGCATAGGGCAGCCAGCGCAGCAGGGCGACGCTCCCCGTCCGCGAGACGGCATGGCCCGCCACGAGCGCCGCGGCGGCGACCCACGGCGACGCCTGGGCCAGCCCCACCAGGGCCGCGGCCTTGACCGCCAGCGTCAACCCGAGGCCCAGCGCGCCATAGCTGCCCAGCCGCGAGTCCTTCATGATCTCGAGCGCCCGCTCGCGGGACACGCTGCCACCGAGGCCGTCGCAGGTGTCGGCCAGCCCGTCCTCGTGGAAGGCGCCGGTCAGCCAGGCGGTCGCCGCCATCGACAGCAACACGGCCACCGGCGCAGGCCACAGCGCCGCCGAGGCGAGCAGCACGGCCGCGCCGAACCCGCCCACCACCAGGCCGACGCCCGCGAAGTGGCGTGCGCTGTCCTGCAGCCACACGGGCTCGTAGCCGACCCATCGCGGCACCGGCACGCGGGTCAGGAACTGCAACGCGATGAACCACAGGCGCAACTCGTGCCGCGCGCGTCCGCCGGGCGCGGTCATGGCCGCGCCCCAGGGGCGGGCCGGTCCGCCACGCCCGCCGACTCGAAGGTCGCCATGCCGTCGAGCAGTTCGAGGCTGCTCGCCACGATCGGCCACGCCAGCGCGGCGCCCGAACCCTCGCCGAGGCGCAGCTCGAGGTCGAGCAGGGGCGACGCCCGTAGCGTCTCGAGCAACCGGGCATGGCCGGCCTCCCGCCCACGGTGGGCGAAGACACAGGCAGCCCGCGCCGCCGGGCACAGGGCCAGCGCGACCAGCGCCGCCGACCCGACGATGAACCCGTCGACCACCACCAGCCGCCGCTCGGCCGCCGCCTGGAGCAGCGCCCCGACCAGCATCGCGATCTCGAAGCCGCCGAAGGCGGCGAGCGCCTCGACCGGCGTGCGCGCGGACGCGTTCGACTCGAGCGCCTGCGCCAGCACCGCGGTCTTGCGCGCCAGCCCGGCCTCGTCCAGCCCGGTGCCACGGCCCACGCAGTCGGACAGCGGCCAGCCGGCCAGCCGCGCCATCAACAGCGATGCGCTCGACGTGTTGCCGATGCCCATCTCGCCGAGCAGCACCGCGCGGCCCGGCAGACGCCCGACCACGTCGGCCCCGGCGGCCAGCGCCTGCGCGCACTGCGCCGGCGTCATCGCGGGGCCGAGGCTCGCATCGGCCGTGCCGCGAGCGACCTTGGCGCCGACGAGGCGGGCCGCGGGCGGCGGATCGTCGCCGCCGTGACGTCGCTCGTCGGGCTCGAAGTCGTGGTCCACGCCGGCGTCGACCACCGTCAGACCGAGGCCGTGCTGCCGTGCCAGCACGTTCACCGCGGCACCGCCGGCGCGCATGTTCTCGACCATCTGCCAGGTCACCTCGCGCGGATAGGCGGAGACGCCGCGATGCGCGAGGCCGTGGTCGCCCGCGAAGACCACCAGCTGGGGCGACGCCAGCACCGGCTGCCCGGTGCGCTGCAGCGACCCGACCTGCAGGGCCAGTGCCTCGATGCGCCCGAGCGAACCCGGCGGCTTGGTCTGGCGCGCGAGCCGCTGCTGCAGCACCGCCGTCCATGGGCCGTCCGAGCCGAGGTCGGCCGGCACGGCTTGCGTCAACCGCTGCGCGACCTGGTCGAGCCGGCTGCGGTGATCGCGGCTCATCGGGTGCGCTCCCGGCGCGCCGTGGCGATCACCTCCCCGAGCTCGGCCACGCCGTCCAGCCAGCGCGGGCCGGGCCGGCTGATCAGGTCCCCGTCGAGCACGAACAGCAGGCCGTCCCGGACCGCCGGCAGCGAGGCCAGTCGCCGCCACACCGCGAACTCTGCCCGGTCGGGATCGCGGCGCGGCGGACCGCCCGCGCCGTCGGCCGCGGTGACGATCACCTCGGGGCGCGCGGCGGCCACCGCCTCGACCGAGACCGGAGGCGCCTGGCCTGCGAGCGCCGGGAACAGCGGCCGCCCGCCGCACAGCTCGATCCCCTGCGCGATGAGGTGCGAGGCACCGATCGTGAGCAAGGGCTGCGGCCAGACCTGGTAGAAGACCCGCACCGGCGGCTGGCCGGCGTGTGCCTCCCGCAGGCGGACATGCTGCTCACGCCAGCGCCGGGCCAGCGGCTCGGCCGCCGCCGGGGTGCCCAGCAGCGTCGACAGGCGCCCCGCGATGCGCGGCACATCGTCGATCACCCGCGGCTCGAACGCCGCCACCGGAATGCCGAGCGAGGCGACCTGCACCAGATCGCGGCCCGGCGAGGCGCGGTGCCAGGCGAGCACGAGGTCGGGCTTGAGCGCGAGCAGGCGTTCCACGTCGACCCGCGCGTGGTCTCCGACCCGCGGCACGGCCAGCACGGACGGCGGGTGGTTGCTGGCCGCGTCGATCCCCACCAGCCGGTCGCCTGCCCCGACCGCGTGGACGAGCTCGGTCAGGTTGGGCGCGAGCGAGATCAGGCGGCGCGCCGGTCGATCGAGCCGCACCGTGCGTCCGCCGTCATCGACGATCTCCACGCCTGGCGATTCGCCGGCCCGCGCGAGCGTCGTGCCCGTCGCGGCCCACGCGGCCCCAGCCCCCAGGATGTGCCGCCGGGTCCGGTTCACGGCGTGTGCCCTCCGGGCGCGGCCGGCCCGATCCAGAAGCGCTCGTGACCGCACACCTCCACGCGATGGATCGGCACGCCGAAGGCCGCGGCGAGCTGCGCGGCCGTCAGCACCTGCGCCCGCGGTCCAGCCACGGCACCGCCGCGGCCGTCGAGCAGCACGGCGTGACTGGCCAGGTCCCATGCGAGATTCAGCTCGTGCACGCTGGCCACCACGCTCCCACCGCTCGCCGCGTGGGCACGCAGCACGCCGAGCAGGGCCTGCTGGTGCAGCAGGTCCAGGTGCGAGGCCGGCTCGTCGAGCAGCAGCAGCGGCGCGCCCTGAAGCAGCGTGGTCGCCATCGCGACGCGCTGGCGCTCGCCCCCGGACAGCGCCCGAACGTCGGCGTCGGCCAGCGCGTCGAGGTCGAGCGCCTCCAGCACGGCGCTCACGGCCCGTTCGCCGTCGACGGTGTCGGGCCCCTCCTCGGGCATCGCGAGGGTCGCCGTCTCGCGCACCGTCGCCGCAAAGGGATCGCTCCAGAACTGCGGGCACCAGGCGCGGCGGCGCGCGAGCGCCGCGGGGCGCCAGGCAGACAGGTCGATGCCGTCGAGGGTCATCGCGCCGCGCCCCGGCCGCGCCAGCCCTGCCATCGCGGCCAGCAGCGAGGACTTGCCCGCGCCGTTCGGGCCCAGCACCACCCAACGCTCGCCCGGCGCGACCTCGAGGTCGAGGGGCCCGAACAGCTGTCGTCCGCCGGCGCGATGGCCGGCGTGCAGGACGACGCCGGTCAGCCGAAGCCGGGCCGGCGGCACGCCGGGCGCCCGCCACGGCGCCGTCGCACGGCCCTGCCGCGACGCGACGTCGGACATCGCGTTGCCCGCGACCGGCGCCAAGGCGGGCGTCGTCATCGGGCGCGCACGGCCCCGCTGCCGCGCAGCAGCAGCACGATGAACACCGGCACGCCGACGGCGGCGCAGACCACGCCCACCGGCAGCTGCAGGGGCGCGAAGAGGGTGCGCGCCATCGCGTCGGCGACCACCACGAAGGCCCCGCCGCCCGCCGCCGCCGCGGGCAGCAGCGTCGCCGAGCGGCGCCAGCCCGTCAGCCGCAGCACGTGCGGGACCACCAGGCCGACGAAGCCGATCGCACCGGCCGTCGCCACGGCCGCACCGGTGGCCAGGGCCGCGGCCGCCAGCACGCGGCGCTGCAGCGCCGCGACCTCGACGCCGACGGTGGCCGCCCAGGCTTCGCCGCGCGCCAGCCAGTCGAGCGCGCGGGCCTGGGGGCCGACGAGCCACAGCGCGAACGCGGTCGCGACCCAAACGGGCCCCCAGTGGAGCGCGCCGTTGAGGTCACCGAGCAGCCAGAACACCATGCCGCGCAGCTGCGCCTCGGGGGCCAGCGCCAGCAGCAGGCCGATCACCGCGGTGCCACCCGACCCGATCATCACCCCCAGCAGCAACACCGCCACCGGCGTATCGGCACTCGCCACCGTCGCGTTGCGCGCGAGCAGCCGCCAGGACAGCGCGAGCAGCACCGCCATCGCCAGCAGCGCGCCCACCGCCGCCGCGGCCGACACGGCAGCGGGATGCCGCCAGGCCTCGGCCCAGCCCTCGGGCAGCCCGAGCGCCGCCACCGCGACGCCACCCAGCAGGATCCAGGCGAGTGCCGCCACGGCCGCGCCGGAGGACACCCCCATCACGTAGGGATCGGCGAGCGCGTTGCGCGAGACCTGCTGCAGCAGCGCGCCGGCCAGCGCCAGCGCGGCGCCCGCGCCGAAGCCGGCCAGCACCCGGGGCAACCGGATCTGCCACAGCACGTCCCCCTGGGGCAGTCCCAGGCCGGTCGAGCCGCTCGCCAATCCGATCACGATCGACATCACGACCACCGCGGCGAGGATCGCCGCCCCGCCGGCACGTCCGACGCGCGGGGCCCGCGCCAGCGGCCGCGTGCCCCCGCTCCCGGCCTCGGCCGGGCGGGTAACCGCAGGAGACGGGCCGAGGCTCATCGGTGGCTCAGGAACTGCTCATCCAGCCGGCGTCGAACGGCCCTCAGCGGGCGACGCCGTCGTAGCGCAAGCCGATCCAGGCCTGGCGCGGCAGTGCAGGATAGTCGAGCGCGTTCTGGTAGCGCTGGTCGAGCGCGTTGGTCAGCGCCAGCTCAGCCCGCCAGCGCGGCGCGACCGCGCGCGTGAACCGCAGGTCGACCACCTGATGGCTGCCCAGCGTCTGGCCGCCCTCGGGCCTTGGACCCACGGCGAGCAACGACGCGCTGGCGGTCCAGGGCCCCTCGCGCCCGACCATCGCGATCGCCTGCTGGTGCGGGGCACGTCGCGCCAGCGGCTGGTCACGCCCGGTGTCGCGCGCATCCAGCCAGTCGAGCTGTGCGGTCAGGTCGATCGCGACGCCGCGCTGGCGGACCACCGGCCAGGCAGCCGACATGCTCACGCCTTCCAGCGTCGCCCGGCTGACGTTGCCCGCGCAGCCGAAGCTGAAGCCCGCCGGGCACCGCGACGGGTCCGCCTCGAAGCCGATCAGGTCCCGCACGCGGTTGCGAAAGACGGTGACGCCGACCCGCGCCGCCTGCGTCGGCGATGACCGGGCGGACGTCCAGTCCACACCGAGCTCGACGCTGCGCGAGCGCTCGGGACTCAGCGTGGTGACGCCGAAGCCGGGGAAGTACAGGTCGTTGAAGGTCGGCACACGATAGGCCGTCCCGGCCACGGCCCGCAGCGCCCAGCCGCCATCGAGGTCGAGGCCCCAGCCGACCTTGCCGGTGTCGATGCCGCCTTGCACCGAGTGCCGGTCGTGCCGCGCGTCGACCTGCCAGCGGTGCGCGCCGACCCGCCCGGTCCACGACACCACCGCGCCGGTGCTGCGCCGTTCGGGCACCGCTCCGAGCGTGACGGCCTCGACGTTCTCGACGAGATGATCGAGCGCGAGCACCCACTGCTGGCCGGCGCCGACGCGCAGCGCGTTCTGCCAGGTCAGCTGCTCGCGTCGCGTCACGAAACGATCGACGGTGGTGCCGCCGCTGCGCAGGTCGTCGCGCTGCCAGCCGAGGCCCAGGGTCGTCGTCCAGTTCGCCGCCAGCTCGCCGCGGTAATCGACCGACGCCGACTGGTTGGCCAGCCGATTGCGGAAGTCCGCGCTGGGATCGGGCGCAAAGCTCGGCGGCGGGAACTCCGCGCCGTCGTACTGCGCGTTCAGCCGCGCGTCGAGCACTGACGCCGACAGCCGGTGGCCGCGCGACGGCTCGAAGCCCGCGGAGGCCTGCACGGTCGTGCGGGCATAACCGTCGGCATCGGGGTTGAACTGGCCGAACCGGTCGCCCGGTGCCACGGCGCTCTGGCCGCGGCTCGACTCGCGCGACACCCCGAGGCCCAGGTCGAGCGCGCCAACCATGCCATCGACCGACGCGCCCACCTCGCGCGAGGACAGGCTGCCCACCTTCGCGTGGGCGCGCATGCCCCATGGCTCGCCCGCAGCCGCCGGACGGCGCGTGCTGACGCGGATCACGCCGCCAACCGCGTCGGCCCCGTACAGACTGGAGGCCGGTCCGCGCAGCACCTCGATGCGCTCGATCTGCGCGAGGCTGAGGGCCTCGAAGGACGCCTGGCCGAGCGTGGCCGAGCCGAGCCTCACGCCATCGACGATCAGGACGACGCCGCTGGGCGCCGTGCCGCGCAGGAACACGCCGGCGCTCTGACCGGCACCACCGTTGCGCGACAGCTGAACGCCGGCCTCGCGGCGGAGCAGGTCCTCGAACGAGTCGGCCGTCGAGTCCCGGATCTGCCCGGAGTCGATCACGACCACGTCCGCGACGACGTCGTCGCGACGGGCCGGCTCGCGCGTCGCGGTGACCACGACCGGTTCGAGCTGTGCCGAGCGGGGCGGATCGCCGGGCTGCGCCAGCGCCGTCGTGGCCAGGCCCAGCGCTGCGCACAGCGACGCCGCGCAACGGGCTTTGCGAGGACTCGGGCGAGCGCCCGGACGGGAAGGAAGCGCGTGCGCATGCACGGACGCGAACGCGTGCGCGAGCGCACGCACCGAGGCGAAGGCGTGCGCGAGCGCACGCACGGGCTGGCGTCGACCGCCAGCGGACATCGAACGGGACATGGAGGAAACGGATCCGGTAGGGGCCGGCACCCGTTCTCCCGCGGATGCGTGGCGACATGGCGAGCCTCGACGAGGATCGCCCCCTGCTGGCCGGTATCCGGGCTGGCGGCCCGACCCCGACGGCCTTCCCGGAAGCGAACCTCCAGTGGCGAGTCGTCGGGGCGGAGGCCGGGATCACCGACCTCGTCCGCCGTACCGTTGCGGGGACAGCGCAGTTTGGCCAGGCACCCCGTCCACACCAGAGACGGACCCGGCGGCTGCTTCCCGTTTAACTGTGCCGGACTGAACACCGGCACGAGCACCAACGGTTCCAGTATAGGCAGGCCACCTACAATGACCTGACAACTTCACCTGACGAGCCGACCGTCCGTTGCCGCGTCCGATGGCCGTGCAACCGGCCGAGCGACGGGCCCCCATCCCATGGCCACCCTCGACGACCTGGCCCAGCGCATCGACCGACTGCTCATGCGGCACGCCGAGGCCATGCGCACGCAGGCCCTGCTCGAGCAGGAGCTGGCCGCGGTGACCCTCGAGCGCGACAGCCTCAAGTCGCGGCTGCAGGCCGCGCGCAGCCGCATCGAGGCACTGCTCGATCGCCTGCCGGCGGACGGGCCGGGCGCCGACGGCCCAGGCCAGCCCACGGCCGAGGTCGCGACGGAGCGCCCCGCGACGGGCGGCACCCCATGAAGCAACTCGAAGTGACGATCATGGGCCAGAGCTACGTGCTGGCCTGCCCCGATGACGGCGAGGACGCCTTGCTGGCGGCGGTGGCCCGGGTCGACCGCGAGATGTGCGCCATCCGCGATGCCGGCCGCGTGCGCGCGCGCGAGCGCATCGCGGTGCTCGCGGCCCTCAACCTGGCGTACGCACAGGCCGAGGCCCCGACGGCTGCTCCTGCAGGCGACCCTGGGCCGACGTCGCGCGACATCGACGCGCTGATCGAGAAAATCGACCAGGCGATCGCCGCCGACGGGCAGTTGATCTGA
>JALOSQ010000178.1 GCA_025458335.1 Ideonella sp. | reverse complement strand
CCTCGTCGACGAGCTGGTCGACGGTGCGCAGGATGCGCTCAGCCGCGCCCACCAGCGGCTGCGCGAGTTCATCGCCCAGGGCGAGCGCTCGGTGCTGGGCGTGGGGGTGGCCGAGCGTCGCCGGCTGACCGCCGCCTGGGCCGGGCCCGGCCAGCTGTCGCTGGACGCGGCCCTGGCCGACGAGCACCTGGCCATGGTGCGCCGACAGCTCGAATGGGCCGGCCGCGGCGGCGCACGCGACCGCGCTGGGCCGGCCGCGGCGGCGCACGCGACCGCGCGCTCGACGCCATCGCCACCGGCTGGCGCGAAGGCCTGGCGGCCGGGCTGGCGCGCGAGGCCGAGCTGTTTGCGCAGGCGATCGTCGATCCGCAAGGCGGCAAGACCGGCATCGCCGAGTTCATGGAGAAGCGCAGCCCGCCGCTGCCGATCCGCCGCGGCGGCGTGCGGCGCCTGGACCGCGAGCGGGCCTGGGCCGCGCAGCTCGAGGCCTCGGGCGAGCTGCTGCCGCTGGGCGCACCGTTCTTCCCGGGTGTCACGCCGATGCCGGCTTGGCAGCACGGCTACGGCGTCGAGCGCGACCCCGAGACCGGGGCGCCGCGCTTCGGGCCGCCCAGGCACAGCGAGGTCGAGCTGGTCTTCCCGGTGCCCGAGCCCGGGCCGAACGAGGCCGTGGTCTACGTGCTCGCCTCGGAGGTGAACTTCAACGACATCTGGGCCCTGACCGGCATCCCGGTGTCGGCCTTCGACAACCACGAGGAAGACATCCAGATCACCGGCTCGGGCGGCATCGCGCTGGTCGCGTCGCTCGGTGTCGAGGCACGCCGTGAGGGGCGCCTGCGGGTGGGCGACCTGGTCTCGATCTACTCGGGGCAGACCGACCTGCTGGCCCCGCAGGCCGGCCGCGACCCGATGTTCTCGGGCTTCCGCATCCAGGGCTACGAGAGCGAGACCGGCAGCCACGCACAGTTCCTGCTCGTGCAGGCGCCGCAACTGCACCCGGTGCCGGGCGACCTCACGCTCGACCAGGCCGGGGCCTACACGCTGAACCTGGGCACGGTGAACCGCGCGCTGTTCACGACGCTGCAGGTACGCCCGGGCGCGACGATCTTCGTCGAGGGCGCGGCGACCGGAACCGGACTCGACGCGCTCAAGTCGGCCTGTGGCGCCGGGCTGGCCGCGACCGGCATGGTGTCGAGCGCCGCGCGGGCAGCGTCGGTGCGTGCGGCCGGCGGCATCGGCGCGATCGATCGGACCGATCCGGCGCTCGCCACGCTGTTCACTCCGGTGCCCGAGGATGCGCAGGCCGCCCGCGCCTGGGAAGCCGCCGGCGAGCCGCTGCTCGACGCGTATCGTGCGCTCAACGGCGGGCGCCTGGCCGACTACGCGGTCTCGCATGCCGGGGAGACCGCCTTCCCGCGCAGCTTCCAGCTGCTGGCCGAGGGTGGCGCGCTGGCCTTCTATGGCGCGTCGTCGGGCTACCACTTCAGCTTCGTCGGCAAGCCCGGCGCGACCACCGCCGAGACGATGCTCGCCCGGGCCGGTGCACAGGCCGGTGAGTCGGTGTTGCTGTACTACGGTGTGAACAGCAACGAGCTGCTCGACGCCGAGGGCCTGCGCATGCTCGAGGCGCTGCGCTCGCTCGGTGCCCGCACGGTCGTCGCCACGGCCACCGACGCGCAGCGCGAGTTCCTGCAGTCCCTCGGCTTCGAGGATGCGCTGGCCGGCGTGGTCTCGCTCGAAGAGATCCGGCGGCGGGTCGGTGCGGCGTTCGACTGGCCCCGCACGATGCCGCGCCTGCCCGACGCGAAGGTCGACATCGAGCGCTTTCGCCAGGCCGTGCGCGACTTCCAGGAGAAGACGCTCAAGCCCTTCGGCAACGCGGTGGGTGCGCAGCTGCGCAGCCCCGACAACCCGCGCGGCGCGCCCGACCTGGTGTTCGAGCGGGCCGGGCACGACGCACTGGGCGTGTCGACCTCTCTGGTCAAGCCGTTCACCGGCCGCGTGGTCTACGCCGAGGACATGGCGCACCGGCGCTACACCTTCTATGCGCCGCAGGTCTGGACGCGGCAACGCCGGATCCTGATGCCCACGGCCTCGATCCTCGGCACGCACCTGTGCAACGCCTACGAGGTGACGCGAATGAACGACCGCATCGCCGCCGGCCTGCTCGAGGTCACCGAGCCGACGCTGGTCCCCTGGAGCGGCCTGCCGCAGGCGCACCAGGCCATGTGGGACAACCGGCATGCCGGCGCCACCTACCTGGTCAACCACGCCTTGCCCGCGAGGGGCCTGCGCGGCCGCGACGCCCTGTTCGAGCGATGGGCCGCGGGCGAGCGCGCCGAGCGCTGACCCCGAACCCGCGGCCGCGCCCTTGCGCGGCTCGCCGCGGCACCTGGGCGTGCCGCAGCCCCTGTCTTGCCTTGCCGTCCTCACCCATCCCGCCGATCGGAGAACCGCGATGAACGACCGAACGCTCGCCCCCAGCCCCCAGACCTCCCTCGTGCCCGGCCGGCTGGCCGGCCGCGTGGCGCTCGTCACCGGCGCGGCCGGCAATCTCGGCGGCGACCTGGTTCGCCGCTTCCTGTCCGAGGGTGCGACCGTCGTGTTCAGCGGCCGCACCGAGTCCAAGCTCGTCGCGGCGCGCGAGGCCGCGCTGGCGGCCACCGGGGCCGGCGCCGAGCGGGCCAGCGTGGTGGTCATGGATGCCGGCGACGCGGACAGCGTGCGCTCGGGCATCGACGAGATCTACGCGAAGCACGGCCGGCTCGACGTGATCGTCAACAACGCGGGTACCACCGGCCCGCGTGCACCGCTGGCCAAGGTGCCCCTGTCGCAGGTCGAACTCGACGCGCTGCGCGCCGAAGGATCGGTGGACACCGAGACACTGCAGGACGCGGCCCGCAACATCCTGACAGTGGCCTGGAACACGGTCCGAGCGGCCGCCACGCGCCTGCAGCCCGGGGCCGCGATCATCAACATCTCGACCATCTTCTCGCGCACCGAGTACTACGGCCGCACTGCCTACGTGGTGCCCAAGGCGGCATTGAACGCGATGTCGCGCGCCATGGCCGCCGAACTCGGTGCGCGCGGCATCCGCGTCAACACGGTCTTCCCCGGCCCGACGCGCAGCGAGCGGATCCGCAGCGTGTTCGCGACGATGGACAAGCTGCGCGAAGACCCGCCGGGCACCACCGCGGCCCACTACATGGGCATGATGACCCTGGCCCGAGGCATCGACGGCGCACCGGTCGAGCGGACCTTCCCGCTGCCCTCGGACGTGGCCGCGACCTGCGCTTTCCTGGCCAGTGATGACTCGGCGGCCTTCAACGGCCACAACTTCGAGGTCACGCACGGCATGCAGGTGCGCAACGAGAGCCGCTCGACCTGGGTGTCGCGGCCGACGCTGCGCACGGTCGATGCGGCTGGCGAGCGCGTGCTGGTGGCCGCGGGCAACCAGGTCGACGACGCGCTGGCGATCGCTCGATTCCAGGCCGAGGCGGGTGCCGACGTGCTGGTCGGGCTGTCGAGCGCGGCCAACGTCGCCGACGCGCAAGCCCAGTTGGGCGCGCTGCGCCTGGACCGTCGCATCCGCGTCATGCGCTTCGACCGGACCGATCCGGTGATGCTCGCCGAGGCGCTGGAGGCCGAGACCGCGGTGGTGGACGACGAGACCGGCCTGGGCCAGCCGATCACGGGCGCGATCGTGCTGCCGGCCTACGGGCCGGGGCGCCTGACCGGCAAGCTCAGCGAGGCCGAGGATGCCGACGTCGAGGCCTTCATCCACGACGAGATCGCCGGCGCCATCGCGATCGCACGGACACTGTCGCGCTACTGGGGGCAGCAACGGCAACTCGAGCACGACCCGCGGGTGGTGTTCATGACCAACGGCGACGACGGCCAGGGCAACGTCTACGCCGATGGTCTGCGCGCGGCGGTGGAGGAGCTCGTTCGGGTGTGGCGCGACGAGACGGCGGTGGACCACCGCGCCGGCCGGCGCGACCACGTCGAGTGGAGCAACCAGATCATCCGCTTCGGCAACAACGAGGAGGAGAACCTGCGTTTCGCGGCCGGACAGGCGGCGCGGCTGCTGTTCACCGAGCGGCGCATCCGCCAGGTGAACCTGTACCTGCCCGAGTCGATCGTCGAGGCCACCGGCGCCCGCCGCGCCGAGATCGGCTTCGTCGAGAACCTGACTGGACTGCACGTGGGCAAGGTGGTGCTGATCACCGGCGGCTCGGCCGGCATCGGCGGCCAGGTGGCCCGGCTGCTGGCGCTCGGCGGGGCCAAGGTGATGCTGGTGGCTCGGCGCGAGAGCGAGCTCGAGGCGGCGCGCGAGCGCATCGTCGACGAGCTGACCGACATCGGCTACAGCGGCGCGGAGCGACGCGTGCGTACGCTGGCCGGGGTCGACGTGGGCAACCTCGCGTCGCTCGAGCACGCGGTGCAGGAAACGCTGCGCGCGTTCGGCCGGGTCGACTACCTGATCAACAACGCCGGCGTGGCCGGCGCCGAGGAGATGGTCGTCGACATGGGGATCGACGCCTGGCGCTACACGCTGGACGCGAACCTCATCTCGAACTACACGCTGATGCACGCCGTGGTGCCCCTGATGCGCAAGCAAGGCAGTGGCTACATCCTGAACGTCTCGAGCTACTTCGGCGGCGAGAAGTACCTGGCCGTGGCCTACCCGAACCGCGCCGACTACGCGGTGTCCAAGGCCGGACAGCGCGCGCTGGTCGAGGCCACCGCGCGCTTCCTGGGCCCCGAGATCCAGATCAACGCGATCGCGCCGGGGCCGGTGGAGGGCGAGCGGCTCAAGGGCGCCGGTGGCCGCCCCGGCCTGTTCGAGCGCCGCGGGCGCCTGATCCTCGAGAACAAGCGGCTGAACGCACTTCACATGGCGGTGGTCAAGAGCCTGCGCCGCGGCGCTCGCATCGAGACGGTGATGGCGCGCCTGGCCACCAACGACGCGTCCTCGCTGGCGATCGACAGCGAGGCCACCCACGAGCTGCGCCAGCTCGCGGTGGCCTGCCACCGCGAAGGTGAGGACGGATGCACCTGGGGGCAGTTCCTGATGAGCGAAAAGATCGCGGCGCGCCTGCTCGGCCGGCTGCGCCTGGGCGGTCACCTCCTCGAGAGCGACGAGTGGCGCGATCGCAAGGACGGGCCGTGGCTGCAGGCGCTGCCGCCCGACGACCAACCCTACCTGCCGCCCAAGCAGATCGCCCGCGAGGCGAGCAAGGTGCGATCCGGCGTGCTCGGCCTGCTTCACCTCAAGAAGATGCCCACCGAGACCGAGGTGGCGCTGGCCACGGTCTACTTCCTCGCCGACCGGGCGGTGAGCGGCGAGACCTTCCTGCCCTCGGGTGGCTTGAGCCTCGAGCGTTCGATCACCGAGCGCGAGCTGTTCGGCAGCCCCAAGCGAGAGCGCCTCGACCAGATGCGCGGTCGCACCGTGTGGCTGGTCGGCGAGCACCTGGTGCC
>JALOSQ010000177.1 GCA_025458335.1 Ideonella sp. | reverse complement strand
GACCAGGCCATCAGCCTCGATCCGCGTGCCCGCACCGGCACGGCGCAGCGGGTCACGGTGATGGTGCACAAGCCGCCGGGTCCGGTCGCCGGGGCCAGCGACGACCCGGGCCCGCCCGCGCTCACGCTCATCCAGGCCGCCACGCGCTGGGCCGGTGACCGCAGCGGACGCGCCTTCGACGTGGCGCACCGGCAGTACCTGAGCGGGATCGGGGCGATCGACGCCGACGCCTCGGGCCTGCTGTTGCTCACGCAGGATGGCCGTCTGGCCCATCGCCTGCGTGACCCGGCCACCCCGCGGCAGGTGGAGGTCGTGCTCGCTGGCGCCGATGGCGCATCGGCCGTGTCGCCAGCCGTGCTCGCCCTGCTGCGGCATGGACTGGCCCTCGACGGCGTCGCGCTGGCGCCGTCCGACGTGACGCAGGACGCACCCGGGCACCTGCGCTTCTGGCTCGCCGAGCACCGGCCGCGCCAGGTGCTGCGCATGTGCGAACTGGTCGGCCTGCAGGTGGCCTCTCACCGGCTGGTCCGGCTCGGGCCGCTCGCGCTGGGCGACCTGCCCGAGGGCCAATGGCGATACGTGACCGACGACGAGGTGGCCTCGTGACGACTGCACCACGGACCAGCGAAGCCGGCGCAGCGGGGGACAGGGGTCCGACCCGCGCCGCCGGATCGGCCGAGCCGGGTGCCTGGCGCTGGCGATCGGCGGTGGGCGCCGTCACACGATCCGCAGGGATGTTCCTGGCGTTGGCCGGTGGGATGCCAACCGCGGCGGTGGCCGACACGCGACCCAACCCGGCGGGTGTGGACTGGGTCCGCGTCGAGCCGGCGGGCCAGACGCCCTTCTCGATCGCACGCACCGAGACGACGGTCGGACAGTTCCGTCGCTTTGCGGCAGCCACGGCGATGCGGACCGCGGCCGAGCAGGCTGGCGGCGGCGAGGTGTACGAGGCCGGCTGGGTGCGCAAGCCAGGCTGGACGTGGTCCACGCCGTTTGGCACCGGCCGGCCGGCCGGCGACGACGAGCCTGCCGTCCACCTGAGCTTCGACGAGGCGCAGGCGTTCTGCCGCTGGGCCGGCGGCCGGCTGCCCCGTGACAGCGAATGGGCCACCGCCGCGTACACCGAGTGGCGCGCGCAGCCCCCGGCGCCCTTCGCGCGGGGCCGGACCTACCCCTACCCGACCGGCGAGTCGCCGATGGGCGCGCAATGCCTGGGCGACTGCGGGCCCGAGGCCGAGCGCCGCGCACTGCGCCACGGCGCGTCGCTGCTGCGCGGCCATGGCCACGCACTCGCCGGCAGCACACCGGCGGGCGTGAACGGCTTGCACGAGATGGGGGCCAACGCATGGGAGTGGGTCGACGACCCGCCGGGCGCCACGGCCCGCGAGGTCGAGCGCCGCACCCGGGGCGGCTCGTGGTGGTACGGCGCCGGGCCGATGCGCGCCGACCATCGCCAGGCCAAGCCGCCGGGCACCACGGTCGTGTACATCGGGTTTCGCTGCGCCCGAGACGAGCCGGCGCGCTGATCCGGGCGTGGGCCCGCCGGCCGGGCGCGCCATCGTGCCTTCCGGCCGTCGGTGCCCGGGGTGCGACCCTCCGCATCGACGGCTTGACCGCTGTCAATCCGTTTCGCGGTCCATCGGTGGATGCTTATGTTTGCGGGTCCGCGCTGCCGGTCCGCGCGACATCACATCGAATGGAGACCCCGATGACCCCGAATCCCGAGTCGAGCGGCGGATCGGCCGCACCGTCGCACGCTGGCGTCGATGCGCGCCGGCGGGCCTGGCTGCGCTTGCTCGGCGCGGCGCCGGCCGCGGCCGGCCTGGCGACGGCCGCCGCGCCGACGCCCGCGCAGGCCAGGATCAAGACCAGCGCCCACATCGTGATCGCCGGCAGCGGGCTCGGCGGCATCGCCGTGGCCAACCGCCTGTCGAAGCTGCTCGACGGCGCGACGATCACCGTGGTCGATCGCAAGGAGGAGCACAACTACCAGCCGGGCTACACCCTCGTGGCCACTGGCATCTGGCCCGTCTCCAAGGTCAGGGACCGAAATGCCGACTTCCTGCCGGCCGGGACAGAGTGGGTGAAGGAAATGGTCACCGCCTTCGACCCGGCATCGAACACCGTGACCACCGACAGCGGGCGCCAGATCCGCTACGACTACCTCGTCGTGGCCACCGGCCTGCACCTGGACTACGCCCAGATCCCCGGCATGGACGTGGCGGCGATCGGCCAGAACGGTCTGGGCAGCGTCTACGCGAGCCCGCAGGCGGCCGAGGCAACCTGGCGCGCGATGCAGGCGTACTGTGCCCGGGGCGGGCAGGCGCTGATGACCTTGCCGGCCACGCCCCTCAAGTGCGCCGGCGCGCCGCTCAAGATGACCTTCATGCTGCGCGACCGGCTGCGCCAGGCCGGCACGCTCGACAAGTCGAAGGTCACGTTCGAGTCGGCGCTGGGCAACGTGTTCGGCGTCAAGGTGATCAACGACAACGTGCTCGACCGCTGGAAGCAGCTCGGCATCGACGTCGAGACCACGCAGAAGCTCGTGGCGATCGACCTGGGGGCGAAACGGGCCACCTTCGCATCGCCCGAGGGCGACAAGGTGGAGAAGCCCTATGACTTCATCCACGTCGTGCCGCCCATGAGGGCGCCCGATGCGATCCGCAACAGCGACCTGTCGTGGAAGGAGGGGCCGTTCGCCGCCGGGGGCTGGCTCGAGGTGGACAAGGCCACCCTGCAGCATCGCCGCTACCCGAACGTGTTCGGTATCGGCGACATCAACGGCACGCCGCGCGGCAAGACCGCGGCCACTGTCAAGAAGAGCGCGCCGCTGGTGGCCCACAACCTCGTCGAGGTGATCGCCGGGCGCAAGCCGGACGAGAACTTCGACGGCTACACCTCGTGCCCGCTGATCACGCGGGAGGGCTCGGCCATGCTCATCGAGTTCGACTACGACGGCAAGCTCACGCCTTCGCTGCCGATGGTCGACCCGCTGCAGGACAGCTACATGGCCTGGCTGATGAAGTACCGCATGCTCAAGCCCGCGTACGTCGCGGTGCTCAAGGGCCGCGTCTGAGCGGCCGGCCCGTCACGACGAGGAGATCACGATGTACGAGATCTGGCTGGTGCTGAACATCCTCTGGGAACTCGCGCGCGATGTCTGGCCGCTGCTGGTCGGGGCGGCCGTGCTATGGGTGGTGCTGATGGTCGCGGCGGCGCGCCGTCGCGGCGCGGCGTGGGGCCGCGGGTTGCCGAGCGCGGTGGCGGTCGGCGGCGTCGTTGCCGTGGCGGCGTTCCTGCTGGTGCCGGGCCTGACCAAGTCCTCGCTCGGCGAGATGCGGTACTGGGTGGACTGGGCCAATCTCGTCGGCATCGCGCTGGCGGTCGGTGCAGTGGGGGTCGCGTTCGCGTGGCCGCTGATGACGATGAAGCAAGCGGGGTCGCGCGGCTGACCCACGCGCTTCGCCGCCTGCCGCAGGGTTGGCGAGCGCTGCGGATGCTTGCCCGCCGGGTCGCGGGCCATGTGCTGGCGGCCCTCGCGGCGGGTGCCGCGGTCATGGCGCTTGCCGCTGCACCGTCGTCCTCGGCTGCCGGACCGGACCGCACCCCTGTGCCCGCAGCCCCGGCCAATGCGGCGCCGGTGCTCGAGGTCTTCGTGACCGACGGCTGTCCGCACTGCGCGTCTGCCAAGGCGTGGCTTGCAGAGCTCGCCCGCGAGCGCCCGCAGTTGCAGGTCCGGCTGCGCGTGCTCGACGGCGATGTGCAGGCCCAGGACGAACTCGTCCACCGCTCGCTGTCGGCCGGCGTGTGGCCACCGGGCGTGCCGACCTTCGTCCTGGGCGGCCAGGTCCTCGTGGGTTTCGACCCTCAGGCCACGCCCCGGATCCTGCTCGAGGCGATCGACCACGGGCGCGCCGCTCCGACCGAGGTCGAGTCCGCCCTGTTCGGCACACTCAGTGCGAACCGCCTCGGACTGCCGCTGTTCACCCTTGCCCTGGGCCTGCTCGACGGTTTCAATGCCTGCGCGATGTGGGTGCTGCTGTTCCTGCTGACCCTGCTGGTGCGGCTGAACGACCGGCGCCGCATGGCCCTGGTCGCCGGCACCTTCGTGCTGGCCAGCGGCGCGGTCTACTACGCGCTGATGGCGGCCTGGCTCGGCGTGTTCGTCACGATCGGCTTGTCGCCGGCAGTCTGGCCGGTGCTCGGCGTCGCCGGCATCGCGCTCGGGGCGATCAACGTCAAGGACTACTTCGCGTTCGGCCGCGGCCCCTCGCTCGCGATCCCGGCCTCGGCGCGGCCTGGACTGGTCGCCCGGATGCACCGCGTGCTGCGCGCCCAGGCGCTGCCCGCCTCCCTCGCGGCAGTCGCCGCGCTGGCCGTGGCCGTGAACTTCATCGAGTTGCTGTGCACGGCCGGCCTGCCGGCGATCTACACCGCAGTCCTGGCGCAGCAGCCCCTCGGCGCGGCGGCCCATCACGCGTACCTGGCCCTGTACATCGCGGCCTACATGGCCGACGACGCCGTGATGGTCGGGCTCGCCGTCGCCGCCCTGGGCAGCGGCAAGCTCACCGAGCGCGCCGGACGCCGCCTCAAGCTCGCCAGCGGCCTGGTGATGGTCGCACTGGGCTTGGTGCTGCTGTGGCGTCCGCAATGGCTGGCTTGAGCCCGTTGCCAGCGCCGCGGTCCGCTGCGCGGCGACGGGTGCCCGGCCGTCGCTGACGACCGTCGAAGGGTCAGTCCCGCGGTCGGAACGCGATCACGATCGTGGGCGGAACGCGGCCGTCGACGTCGCGCGGCAGGGTCTCGGTGCGGTCGATCGCACGCAGCACGGCGTCGTCCCATTCACGCACGCCACTGGAGCGGACGAGCCGGCGCCCCACGATCGTGCCGTCGGGCGCGGTCCGCACCTCGACTTCGGCGACCGGGTTGCCGTCGATCGCGTCGGGGAACACGATGTTCGGCTTGACGCGCGCCTTGATGCGTCCGGCGTAGGTCGCCGACGGCCCGGCGCTCTGCGGCGCCGATCCGGTCGCCGTCTCGCCGCCGCTGGCGCCGGCCAGGCCCTGGATGCGGCGCAGGTTCTCCTGCCGCTGCGCCTCGGCGCGCTCGGCCTCGCGACGCTCCTGCTGCGCGCGGCGCTGCTCCTCGCGCTGCCGCTGCTCGGCCTCGCGCCGTTCGCGTTCTCGCGCTGCCGCTGCTCGGCCTCGCGCCGTTCGCGTTCGCGCTGCTCGCGCTGCTGGCGTTCGCGCTCCAGGCGCTCCTGCTCCCTGCGCTCCTGCTCCCTGCGCTCCTGTTCCTGCCGGGCCTTCTCGATCGCGATCTGCGCGTCGACCTGGGGCGGCGGCGCCGGTGCAGGTGCCGGTGCAGGCGCCGGGGCCGGGCGGGGGGTGGGCGGTGGGGGCGCCGGCGGCGGCTCGGCTGCACGCGGCGCGGCCGCGACCGGCACCGCGGCCCACAGTTCGGCCTCCATCGCCGCCGGCGGGCTCGAACGCCACGCCACG
>JALOSQ010000176.1 GCA_025458335.1 Ideonella sp. | reverse complement strand
CGGATCGACGATCGCCTGCGCAAACAGCTCGGCCTCGCGCGCCAGCCCGGCGGCCAGGCCTTCGCGCCAGCCGGTGGCGATGGCGTCGAGCGCGCGGTCACGCGCGCTGCCGCGGCCGGCCCATTCGAGCTGGCGGCGCACCATGGCCAGGTGATCGTCAGCCAGGGCAGCGTCCAGCGATTGTTCGCCGGGACCAGCCCAGGCCGCGGTCAGCCGGCGGCGCTCGGCGACGCCCTCCCCCCCAGCACCGAGCGCTCGCCCTGGGCGATGAACTCGCGCAGCCGCTGGTGGGCGCGGCTGAGCGCATCCTGCGCACCGTCGACCAGCTCGTCGACGAGGCCGAGGCGCCCGGCTTCCACCGCATCGACCGAGCGGCCGCCGAGCACCAGCTCCAGCGCATCGCGCAGGCCGTCGAGCCCGCGACGCGAGGCCAGCAACCGCGGCAGGCGCTGCGTGCCGCCGTAGCCCGGCAGCAGGCGCAGGCGGATCTCGGGCTGGCCGAAGCGCGCCACCGGCTCGGCGATGCGCCAGTGGCAGGCCAGCGCGAACTCCATGCCGCCGCCGAGCGCGACGCCGTTGATCGCCGCGATGCAGGGCTTGCCCATCGCCTCGATGCGGTTGAAGGCCAGCTGCGCGTTGCCGGGCAGCACGCGGGCCTCGTCGACCGTGCGCACCTCCTCGAGCAACTGGCGGATGTCGGCGCCGGCGACAAACGCACCGCCGTCGCCGGTGAACACCACGCCGGCCACGTCATCGCGCCGCGACAGGTGGTCGACCACGAGGTTCAGCTCGTCGAGCGCGCGCTCGTTCAGCGCGTTGACGGGCGGGTTGGTCACGAACACCGTCGCCACCCGGCGGCCCGGCACCACGGTGTTGAATTGCACGCGGAAGTACCGGTGCCGCTCGAACAGCTGCTGCTCCTCGGCCACCCGCTGCCCGCGCTTCCACTCGGCGATGCGGCCCGCCAGCTCCTCGATCGCCTCGGGGTTCTTGAGCGTGGTGGCATCGCCGACAGGCTGGTCCTCGACCAGGGCGCGCACCATGCGGCGCATGTACTTGCCGCTGCGCGTCTCGGGGAACTGCGAGACCTCGATGAAGTCGCCGGGCACGGCCACGGCGCCTTTCTCCTGGCGGACCAGCTCGGACAGGCGCCGCCGGTCTTCCTGGGTGATCCGGCGGCCGGCGGCTGGCTTCACGAAGGCCAGCGGCGTCAGGCCCTTCTCGCGGTGCGGCGCACCGACCACGATCACGTTGCCCACCGGCGAGTCGGGGTCGAGCTGCTTGTCGCGCAGGATCGCGCCCTCGATCTCCTCGGTGCCGATGCGGTGGCCGCTGACGTTGATCACGTCGTCGCTGCGGCCATGCAGCGAGAAGCCGCCGTCGCCGTAGGTCACCGCGAAGTCGCCCTGCGTGTACGCCCAGGCCCCCTTCCAGCGCGTCCAGTAGGTTCTGGTCCAGCGCTCGCCGTCGCCGCGCCAGCCCGGCGCGACGCGGAAGCCCGAGCCAGCAGGTTCGACGCGGAAGTGCTCGGCGTCACCCCAAACGGTGCGGGCGAGGTACGGGTACGGCGCGGCGATCACGATCTCGCCCTTCTCGCCCGGCTCGGCAAAGCGCCAGGGCGCGCCGCCGGCCGACTCCGGCCGCGCGAAGGGCGCGCCGGCGGGCGGGGTGGCATCCGCGTCCTCCACCCGCACGTCACCCAGGATCCAGGGCAGCGGGTAGGTGTGCGCGTCCGCCCGCAGCGGGAAGTCGCCGTTGCCGTAGAAGTGGGTCCAGGCGATGCCGCCGTGCTCGGTAGCCCAGTAGGAGTTGATGTACCAGCGGGTCATCAGCTCCATGCCGAACTGCTGCACCGCGGGCGAGGTCGGCTCGGCGCAGAAGGTCGCCACGCGCAACGTGGACAGGTCGTGGCGCTTGACGTCCTCGACGTTCTGCGGATCCTGCATCACCGTCTTCAGGAAGGTGACACCGGCCTTGAAGATCGACACCCGGTAGCGCTCGATGATCGACGCGAAGCGCCCGGCGTGCGGGAACACCGGTGCGCCCTCGGTCATCACGCTGGTCACCCGCGTGGTGAGCGCCGCCGAGATCATGTAGCTCTGCCCGGTGATCCAGCCCGGGTCGGCGACGACGTACATCACCTCGCCTGGGCGGGCGTCGAACGCGACCTTCATCGTGTGCGCGACACCGGCGGTGTAGCCGCCGTGCACGTGCACCACGCCCTTGGGCTTGCCGGTCGAGCCCGAGGTGTAGATGAAGAACAGCGGCATCTCCGCGTCGAGCCGCAGCGGCGGCACGACGGCCCACACCGCTTGCACGAGGCGCTGCGCCGGCAGGGCCAGCAGCGCCGCCTCGTCGGCCACGCCCGCGGCCTCGAGAAGCGGCGCCAGGGCCGCATCCGTCAGGTCGTGCGCCCAACGGTCACGTTCGGGTCGCCAGACCAGGTCCGGCTGCGCGGTGTGGCGCACCACGATCACCGCTTCCACGCGGGGCGGCGTGTCGACCAGCGCAGCGGCGAGCGCCATGCGCACGTCGGCTGCGGCCGAGGCGGCGAGGCCTTCGCGACCGAGTTCGTGCAGCGCCCGCCCGACGCCGCGCATCACGTCGCCGCGCATCAGGGTGACCTCGCCGGACAGCGTCTCGTCGAGGGTGGCCAGCACACGCGCCGCCTGTTCGGCGCTGAGCGGCAGCGTGGTCAAGCGCTCGGCGACCACACGGCGTGCCACCGCGAGCGGCACGAAGTTGTCGAGCGCCGGATCGGTATAGGCCTGCTTGTAGGGCACGACCTGCGCGTTGCGGTAGCCGCCGTCGGCAGTGATGACGACGCGCGCCCCGGCGTCGTGGATGCGATCGGACAGGGTCTTGTCCGAGAACCCGCCGAACACGGGCGTGTAGACGATGCCCAGGCGCTTGGCCGCCTCGGTCCAGTACAGCTGCTGAGGGATGTTGGGCAGGTTCAGCGCGATCCGGTCACCGGCGCGCAGGCCCATCGCGCGCAGCGCGATCGCGCACTTGGCGCTTTCGACCAACAGACGCCGGCGCGAGACGGCATAGGCCTCGACCGGCGCGCCCCGCCCACCACCCGCGGCCATGTCCCAGCGGTCGCCTTCGAACAGCACGGCGGCCTCGTCGCCATGCCCGGCGAGCACGTGGCGGTCGACCTCGTTGAACGCGGCATTCGTCAGGCCGCCGGTGAACCAGCGCCAATGCGGCGGGTCGCGGTCGTCGAAGGCGCGTTCCCAGGGCGAGAAGTCGGGGCCCAGGTCGGCCTCGACCGCAGCCGCCGTCGCGGCACACCAGCCCTGCCAACGGCCGCCCGCCCCCAGGCTGAGCCAGGCGCCATCCCCACCAAGCTCAGCCGCTGCGCCGTCGCGGGCGAGCGTGCCGGGCGGGACCCACCAATGCACCTCGCGGCGTGCGATGTCGGCGTGGAAGCGCCCGGGGTCGGCACGGCAGGCGTCTCGCTGGTGCTGCCAGACGCTCCGATCCGTCAGGGGGTTGCGCTGCGCCGGCAAGGGCGTGACCGCCGCCGGCACGCCGCCGGCCTCCGCATCCCGACGGGGTTCTTCCGCCCGTCCAGCACCACGCCGCTGCTGCATCCCCGCTCCCCCGCGTTGGACAGGTCGACCGACCCTGTCACCGAACCTGGACATACTGGCCGGCTGTCCTGGACAGACCGACCCGCTCCGTATTTCGCATCACGGTAGCACTGGGGTTGCGGCGCTGCAGCTACGGGTTAACCCTTTACAAAAGTCATCCGTCTGGCGCTCCGTAGACACAATATGGCCGACTGGGCGCCCGTCTATACCTGAGTTTGTTCAGGGGGCATGCACTGCATCCCGCCATGCGCAATGCCGCATCGTGAAAGGGAAACGGCCACCCGGGCCCGGCGTCAGGCGCCAGGGTCGTCCGACGTGCCCGGCGGGGGGGCCGGCAGTGCCGGCCGAGCCGGGGATTCCCAGAGGTCCTTGCCCAGTCGCACCGCGGCCTCGATGCCCTGGTAATAGCCAGGCATTCGTTCCAGCTCGCGGTAGCCGAGGCGGCGGTAGAACGCGCGTGCCTCGACATTGGCACTGCGCGCCTCGAGCCAGACCAGCCCGACCCCCGCGATGCGGGCAGTGTGTTCGAGCCACTGCACGATCGCCCGGCCAATGCCTCGTCGCGCCTGGTCGGCGCGCACCGCGATCAGCTGGAGATGAGCCTCGTCGTCGCCGTACGTCATGATGCCGAAGCCGAGCACGGCTCCAGCCGGCCCCAGCGCGACGACGACGTTCGACTGTGCGCTCGCGATAGCCCGGCCCACCCGGGCCACCCGCCACGACCAGCCCAGGCCCTGCTCGACGCGGTCGCGAGAGAGCCGTGCAATGACCGACGCGTGCTCGGGGCGTGCCAACTCGAGCCGGTACGGTGGATCGAAGATGGACGGGTGGGGCATGCGGGTGGGATCTCGCGCGGCGCGTCGGGTTCACCGGAAGTCGCTCGCTGTGAGCCCGCGCGCCCGCTCACGCCGCGCAGGTCAGATGACGCTGCAGCGTCGTTTCACAAGGGAGCGCCGACGTCCTGCGGCGAGGTCTGCCGTCTTCCCGGCGAATCACGAGAACCAAGGCCGTAACCGCATCGCCGGGTGTGGGCATCCGCGCTCCCTACACTCGGTACCTGCTTATCGGCCTTTTGCCTCACCTGCACCTCGAGACCCATGGAGATCCGCACCCGATTGCGCCACCTCGCCCCGGCCGTCGACCACTGGAGCGCGCGATTCGTCGACGAGACGTCCGAGCAGCTGACGGTGCGGCGCGACGTGGCCGAAGCGCCGCGGCGTGAGCGCGACACCGGGGTGATGATCACGGTCACCGAGGGCCGTGGTTCGGCCCATGCGGCAACAGGCGACCTGAGCGATGCCGGCCTGTCGGCGGCCTTCGACCGGGCGCGGGCTCTCGCGCGGGCGACCGCCGACCGCCATCTGGTCGCCCCGGTCGTCACCGACCGACCACGCCGCCGGTCGACGCCGTCGACGCCCCTGCGCTATGCCAGCCCGGTCGAGCGCCCCGTGTCGACCACCACGCTGGCCGAGCGACTCGACCTGCTGCGCTCGGCCTGCCGGTCGCTCACGCCCGATGGCGGCGCGCACGATCCGCGGATCGTCGACCGCATGGCCAGCCTGTGGTCGACCCGCACCGACCAGTGGTTCGTCGACAGCGACGGCGCCGAAGTCGAGCAGGCCTGGAGCTTTCTCGTGCCTCACCTGCAGGCCACCGCGCAGTCCGGCTCCGTGACCCAGACGCGCTCGGCGGCGGGGCAGTACAACGGGTTCTGCCAGCAAGGCGGGCTCGAGATCCTGGAACGCGCCAGCTTCGGGTCGGATGGCCCTCGCGTGGCACGCGAGGCGCTCGAGCTGGTATCGGCCCCGATGTGCCCCGAGGGGACGATGGCCTGCTGCTGATGCCCGACCAGATGATGCTGCAGATCCACGAGTCGATCGGCCATCCGCTGGAGCTCGACCGCATCCTCGGCGACGAGCGCAACTACGCGGGCACCAGCTTCGTCACGCTCGACATGTTCGGCCGCTACCGCTACGGCAGCGACCTGCTCAACGTGAGCTACGACCCGACGCGACCGGAGCAGTTGGCCAGCTTCGGAGCGGATCCTGGTGATCGAGCGCGGCCTGCTCATGCGGCCGCTGGGCGGTGCGACCTCGGTGGCCCGCGCCCGGGCCGAGCGGGCCGACCTCGACGGCGTGGCCACCTCCCGGGCCTGCAGCTGGAACCGCCCGCCGATCGACCGGATGAGCAACCTCAACGTGGAGCCTGGCGATGCCTCGCTCGACGACCTGATCGGCTCGATCGAGCATGGCGTTCTGATGCGCACCAACCTGAGCTGGAGCATCGACGACTCGCGCAACAAGTTCCAGTTCGGCTGCGAGTACGGTCGGGTGATCCGCCACGGGCGCCTCGCCGAGGTCGTGCGCAACCCGAACTATCGCGGCATCAGTGCCACGTTCTGGCGGTCGCTCGCGATGGTCGGCGATGCCAGCACGTTCGAGGTGATGGGGACGCCGTTCTGCGGCAAGGGCGAGCCGAACCAGGTGATCCGCGTGGGCCATGCGGCGCCCGCCTGCAAGTTCCGGGACGTGGCGGTGTTCGGGGGCGCGGCATGAAGGCCGACACGC
>JALOSQ010000175.1 GCA_025458335.1 Ideonella sp. | reverse complement strand
ATGCCCAGGCGGCGGGCCTCGCGCGCCATCGGCTTGAGCTCCTCGGGCCGACAGCTCCAGTTGGGCGTGGTGATCGCGCTCACGATGCGGCGCATCGACATCGGCGACGGGTCGTGGAAGCGACGGACGTCGTCCTCGACCGAGGCGAGGAAATGCTCCAGCGTCTCGGGCGCGACCTGCGGCGGCGCGGCGTGGTCGGTCATGGCGCGTGCCATGGTCTGGCCGCCGCGGCACAGCACGAAGCGCACGCCCAGGCGCGCGGCCTCGTCGAACACGACCGCCGACGCGTCGAACGGCATGCCCGGGTAGTAGTGGTACTGGTGGTCGGCGATCGTGCTGCAGCCCGAGAGCATCAACTCGACCAGGCCCACGCGCGTGGCCCTCGACCAGGCCCACGCGCGTGGCCAGGCGCAGCGCCTCCTCGCGGTCGAAGTGGCGGCGGTACGGGATCGGCACCGCGGCCAGCCAGGGCACGAGCGCCAGGTCGATGCCGGCGGGCACGCCCTTGACCAGGCTCTGGAACAGGTGGTGGTGGGTGTTGACCCAGCCGGGGTAGATCACCGCGCCGTCGGCGTCGATCACCCGCTCGCCGGGCTCGGGGGCCAGGCGGCCGATCGCGGCGATGCGCCCGTCGCGCACGCGCAGGTCCAGGCCCAGCGCCGGGTCGCGGCGCGACGCCGCCCCGGGCAGGCCCGTCATCATCGCCTGCGCGCCGCGGATCAGCAGCGACGCCGGTGCGGCAGGTTCAGTCATGCGAGACCTCGCTCTCGTGCCAGCCGCCCAGTGCCAGCTTGCTCAGCCAGGCCATCAGCACGAACAGCAGCACGCCGGTGACCGTGATCAGCACCAGCGCCGCGAACATGCGCGGGATGTTCAGCTGGTAGCCCGACTGCAGGATCTGGTACGCCAGTCCCGTGCCGGTGCCCCCGGTGCCCGCGACGAACTCGGCCACCACCGCGCCGATCAGCGCCAGGCCGCTGGAGATGCGCAGCCCGCCGAAGAAGTACGGCAGGGCGCTGGGGATGCGCAGTCGCCACAGGGTCTGCCAGCGGCTCGCACGGTTGAGCTTGAAGTAGCTCATCAGCCCCGGGTTAACGCTGCGCAGCCCGAGCGTGGTGTTGGCGATGATCGGGAACAGCGCCACCAGCGTCGCGCAGATCACCAGCGAGGCCGTCGGGTTCTTGACCCAGATGATGATGAGCGGCGCGATGGCCACGATCGGCGTGACCTGCAGCAGGACCGCGTAGGGGAAGAACGCGGTCTCGATCAGGCGGCTCTGCACGAAGGCGAACGCGATCAGCACGCCCAGCACCGTGGCGCAGACGAACGCGAACAGCGTGATCTTGAGCGTCGTGACCAGCGCCCCGAACAGCAGCGCCTTGTCGCCCCAGAGCACCTCGGCGACGCGGGCGGGCGAGGGCACCAGGAAGGGTGGGATCTTCAGCGCGGTCACGAGGCCCTGCCACAGCCCGATGAGCACGACGGCCACGAGGATCGGCAGCACCACGCGCTGGACGCGCACCTGCCGCAGCCACGGCGTGGGGGGCTTGGCGGAAGCGCCCGGGGCGGCATTCGCGGCCGCGGCGCGGGCCGGAGCGCTTGGAGCCGAGGCGGTCGTCATGCCAGGGCCTCCTCGGCGTTCGTGCCGCTGGCGCGCAGCAGGCTGTCCTGCAGGCGCTTGGCGAACCGGCTGAACTCGGTCGACACGCGGAACTCCGGCCCGCGCGGGTACGGCGCGTCGATGGTCACTTCGTCGACGATGCGACCGGGCCGCGCCGCCATCACGACCACGCGGTTCGACAGGTACACCGCCTCGTAGATCGAGTGGGTCACGAAGATCACCGTCAGCCCGTTGCGCTGCCACAGGTCGAGCAGGTCGCTGTCGAGCTTGTTGCGGGTGATCTCGTCGAGCGCGCCGAAGGGCTCGTCCATCAGCAACAAGGTCGGCCGGGTCACCAGGCCGCGCGCGATCGACACGCGCATCTGCATGCCGCCCGAGAGCTCGCGCGGCAGGTGCGAGGCGAACTTGTCCAGCCCCACCATCGCCAGCGACTCGGTGACGCGCTGGTTGCCCTCCTTGGCGTCGACACCGGCCAGGTCCAGCGGCAGGCGCACGTTGGTCTGCACCTTGGCCCAGGGCATCAGCGTGGGCTCCTGGAACACGAAGGACACGCGGTGGCCCGTCGACTCGACCTGGTCGATCGGCTTGCGCCACAGCAGGATCCGCCCGTCGCTCGGCTCGAGCAGGCCGGCGACCATCTTGAGCAAGGTCGACTTGCCGCAGCCCGAGGGGCCGAGCAGGGTGATGAACTCGCCCTCGCGCACCGTCAGGTCGACCGGCTGCAGCGCGTGGGTGCCGTTGGGGTAGGTCTTCTCGACCGAGAGCACCTCGACCGCAGGGGTCTCCGGCGTGGCGTCGACGTTCATGGGTGCAGGGGCGGTTCAGGAAACACGAAAGGGCCGCCTCGGGGCGGCCCGGACCCGCAGCGGCGTCCGGCGCGCAGGGCGCACCGGACGCCGCCGCATCACGGCATGACGCGCAGGTTCTTGACGAACTCGTCGGTGAAGGTCTTCTTGTAGTCGACCTTCTTCGGGTCGAGCAGCTTCATCTCGACCAGCATGTCGTAGGTGGCCTTCATGCGCGCGTCGGTGATGATGCCGATGCCCATCTTCGCCGCGTCACCACCCATGACCATGCCGGTCTCCTTGAGCAGGCGGATGCCGTTGGCGATCTTGTCGTCGGGCATGTTGGGGTTGTCCTTCTTGATCAGCGCGTTGGCTGGCGAGGGATCCCCGGTGAGGTAGCTCTTCCAGCCTTCCATGCTGGCCTTGACGAAGGCCGCCACCTGGCGTGGGCGCTCGCGCACCGTCTTCTCGAGGCAGACGATGGTGGTCGAGTACGGAGGCCAGCCGTAATCGGACAGCAGGAACACGTTGGGCTTGAACTTCGCTTCCTTCTCGATCGCGAAGGGTTCGCTCGACAGGTAGCCCTGCTGCACGACGTTCTTGTCGGCGATGAAGGGCTGGATGTTGAAGGTGTAGGGCCGCGCCTGGCTCTGGTCGAGGCCGTACTTGGCACGCAGCCACGGCCAGTACGTGGTGTTGGCGGCGCTCGAGATCAGGATGGTCTTGCCCTTGAGGTCCTCCATCTTGTTGACCACGCCCGGGTGGCCGATGAGCACCTGCGGGTCCTTCTGGAACGCAGCGGCCACGGTGACGGCGTTGATGCCCTGCTCCCAGCTCGAGAAGGTCTGCACGTCGTAGCCCATCACGCAGTCGGCCTGGCCGGCGGCCATGATCTGCATGATGTTGACCTGCGGGCCGCCCATGCGGATGGTCACGTCGAGGCCGGCGTTGCGGTACAGGCCGGTGGCCAGGGCCTGGTAGAAGCCGCCGTGCTCGGCCTGGGCGAACCAGTTGGTCAGGTAGGTGAACTTCTCGAGGGGCTGGGCCTTCGCCGCCGGGGCGGCGGCGAGACCGGCGATGCCGAAGGCGGCGGCGGCCAGCAGCGGCAGCACGCGGCGGCGGTCGAGGCGGGCGGGCAGGGTCGGCGTCAGCTTCATCAGGAGGGCTCCGGTCATGGGTGGTGGCGAAAGGGCACTTGCTGCAAGCGATGTGCCAGAGCGCCGGCCGCGGGGCTCGTGGCGGGACTTGCTCCGGAGTTCACCATCGTAGTGCGCGACGCACAAGATTGGGTCGGCCCGGGGTCAGGGTTCTGCCGGGGTCCAGCGCATCGGCCGGGCCGTCGCGGTGCACTCAGCGTGGGATGGCGCGAAGGTCCCGAGTCACCCGGGCGAGGAACGCCTCGCGCTCGGCGGCGCTCACGTGGTTCATGTCGTACAGCTGCAGCCACTGCATCCGGCAATGGCGCGCGTACAGGGGGCGAAGGCCCTTCATGAACAGGCTGCGACCCGGGTCGCCGATCACCTTCAGCCACCACCACGGCGAGCCCGAGGTGGTGATGCCGACGAACAGCCGGATGTTGCCGAGTTCGCCGCCGATGGTGCGCTTCTTGGCCGAGGCGATGCGAAACGCCACGCCGGGCAGCCAGACACGCTCGAGCCAGCCCTTGAGCATCGCCGGCGCCCCGTAGAACCAGGTCGGGTAGATCGCCACCCAGCCCTCGGCCCAGCGCAGCGACTCGACGTGCGACTGCACGCCGCGGATGTTGGCGGCAGTGTCGGCGAGGTAGGTGCGCTTCTCGTCGGCGCTGAGCACCGGGTCGAAGCCCTCGGCGTACAGGTCGATCTCGCGCAGTTCGTGGCCGGCGGATCGAAGGGCCTCGACGGCGGCACGGCGGATCGCGGCGCCGAAGCTGTCCGCGTCGGGGTGGCAGAAGACGACGAGCAACCTCACGCCCGCTGCCCCGCAAGGCGCGTGCCGAGGAACGCGCCGCCGGCCGCGGCCGGCGTCACTTGAGCGATTCGATCAGGTCGACGTACTCCTGCATCGCCGAGTCGCCCGCCTTGCCCTTGAGCTCGTTCCAGGCATCCCACTTGGCGCGGCCGACCATGTCGGTGAAGCCCGGGCGCTTGCCCTCGACGTCGCCGGCGGTCGCCTGCTTGTAGAGCGCGTAGATCTTCAGCAGGGTCGCGTTGTCGGGCTTCTCGGGCAGGCTCTTCGAGTCGGCCACCGCCTGCTCGAAGGCCTTCTTCAGGTCGGCCATGGTGTCTCCTGTCGTCGGTCTCGAGGCCCGCGAGACGCCGCGGCGCGGCGCGCGAAAACCTGCATTGACGGTCGCCATCTTACTCAGCATCGTGACCGGCTTCGCCCCGCGCGCCCTCCGAGAACTCCCGATGCCCACCGCCTCCGAGCGCATGTCCCGTGTCGACACCGCCTGGCTGCGGATGGACAACCACGTCAACCTGATGATGATCGTCGGGGTGTGGTTCCTGCGGCCCGGCGTGACGGCGGAGCAGGTGCGCGAGCGCGTGGCCGACAAGCTGCTGAAGTACGGGCGCTTCCGCCAGCGCGTCGTCGAGGACGCGATGGGCGCGCTGTGGGTCGACGACGACGCCTTCGACCTCGAGCGCCACGTGGTGCGCGAGCGCCTGCGCCGCCGGCCCGGGCAGACGGAGGAGCAGGCGCTGCAGGCGCGTGTCGCCCAGCTCGCGACGACACCGCTGGATCGGCGCCGGCCGCTGTGGCAGTTCCACGTGGTCGAGCGCTACGACGGGGGCTCGGCGCTGATCGCGCGCATCCACCACTGCATCGCCGACGGCATCGCCCTGATCTCGGTGATGCTGTCGATCACCGACGGCGGCCAGGACCCGCCGCCGCGTCGGCCCCGCGAGGCCGACGAGGACCCGGACGCCGACTGGCTGTCCGACGCGGTGCTCAAGCCGCTGACCGACCTGACCGTCAAGGCGATCGGCATGACCGGCGAGGGCATGGTCAAGTCGATGGACCTGCTGGCCAACCCCCACAACGGCGTGATGGGCGGCGTCGAGATGGCGCGCACCGGCGTGCAGCTGCTCAGCGACGTCGCGGCCCTGGCGCTGATGCCCGACGACTCGCCCACCCGGCTCAAGGGGCATGGGGTCGGGCAGAAGGTCGTCTCATGGAGCCGGCCGCTGCCGCTCGATCCGGTCAAGGCGGTCGGCAAGGCGCTGGGGTGCAGCGTCAACGACGTGCTGCTCAGCTGCGCGGCCGGGGCGATCGGCCACTACCT
>JALOSQ010000011.1 GCA_025458335.1 Ideonella sp. | reverse complement strand
CTCGGCCTTGACCGTGTCGCCCGGCTTGACCAGCAGTTCGATGACGGCGACCTCCTTGAAGTCGCCGATGTCCGGGACCTTCACTTCCACCAGGGCCATCGTGCGCTCCTTACAGCAGCACCCGGCGGAAGTCCGCGAGGACCTGGCCGAGGTACGCGTTGAAGCGCGCCGCCGCCGCGCCGTCGATGACGCGATGGTCCCACGACAGCGACAGCGGCAGGATCAGCCGCGGCTCGAAGGCGCTGCCGTTCCACCTTGGCCGTGTCTCGCTGCGGCAGACGCCGAGGATCGCGACCTCGGGCGCGTTGATGATCGGCGTGAAGTAGGTGCCGCCGATGCCGCCCAGAGAGCTGATGCTGAAGCAGCCCCCGGTCATCTCGGCGGGGCCGAGCTTGCCTTCGCGAGCCTTGCCGGCCAGCGCGCTCATCTCCTGGCTGATCGCGAGGATGCCCTTCTTGTCGGCATCCTTGATCACCGGCACCACCAGGCCGTTGGGCGTGTCCGCCGCGAAGCCGATGTGGAAGTACTGCTTGAGGACGAGCTGCTCGCCGTCGAGGGACGCGTTGAATTCCGGGAACTTCTTCAGCGCCGCGACGCAGGCCTTGATCAGGAAGGCCAGCATCGTGACCTTGACGCCGCTCTTCTCGATCTCCTTGTTGAGCTGCACGCGGAAGGCCTCGAGGTCGGTGATGTCGGCGTCGTCGTGGTTGGTGACGTGCGGGATCAACACCCAGTTGCGGTGCAGGTTGGCGCCGCTGATCTTCTTGATGCGAGACAGGTCGCGTCGCTCGACCGGGCCGAACTTGGCGAAGTCGACCTGCGGCCAGGGCAGCAGACCGGGCAGGGTGCCGCCCGGGGCCGCGGCCGGGGCGGCCTTCGCCTTCTGGGCACCGGTCTGCACGCTGCCGTCCATCACCCCCTTGACGAAGCGCTGGACGTCCTCCTGCGTGATGCGGCCCTTGGGGCCGGAGCCCGTCACCTCGGTGAGCGGCACGCCGAGCTCCCGCGCGAGCTTGCGGATGGTGGGCGAGGCATGCGGCACGCGTGCGCCGGCGGCGGCCGCGGGCTCATGGGGAACAGCGGGGGCCGCAGTCGCAGGCGCCGGAGTCGCCGCCGCGGCTGGTGCAGTTGCAGGTGCGGGCACGGGCGTGGCCGTGGGCGCTGGGCCTGCAGCCGCGGCCCCGGCGGCCGCGGCGGTCTCGATCACCGCGACGACGCTGCCCTCCGACACCCGGTCGCCGAGTTGCACCGTCAGGGACTTGATCCGGCCCGCGTGAGAAGACGGGATCTCCATCGACGCCTTGTCGCTCTCGACCGTGATCAGCGACTGCTCGACCTTGACGGTATCGCCCGGCTTGACCAGCAGCTCGATCACCGCGACGTCCTTGAAGTCGCCGATGTCGGGGACCCTCACCTCGACGACGGCGGGCTGGCCCGGGCTCGCTGCGGGCGCGACCGGCGCGGCTGCGGTCGAGGCCGGCTTTGCCGTCGCCGTGGCCGGGGCCGCGGACGGTACGGGTGCGGGGGCGGATGCCGCGGCGGCGCCGGCGGCCTCGAGCACCAGCTCGGCCTTGACCGTGTCGCCCGGCTTGACCAGCAGTTCGATGACGGCGACCTCCTTGAAGTCGCCGATGTCCGGGACCTTCACTTCCACCAGGGCCATGTTCGTTGTCTCCGTGCGCACGGGTCGCGCGCGGCGGTCGGGGCATCGCGTGTCCCCGACGCTGCCCGCGGCGGCCGCCGCGGGTGCTCAGGCGTAGAGCGGGTTGATCTTGGTCGTGTCGATGCGGTACTTCGCGATCGCCTCGGCGATCTTCGCCGCGGGAATCATCCCGTCATCGGCCAGCGCCTTCAGCGCGGCCACGACGATGTAGTGCCGGTTGATCTCGAAGTGCTCGCGCAGGCGCCAGCGGAAGTCGCTGCGGCCGAAGCCGTCGGTGCCGAGCACCTTGTAGGCCCGGCCCTGCGGGATGAACGCGCGGATCTGCTCGGCGTAGTTCTTCATGTAGTCGGTCGAGGCGATCACCGGGCCGGCGTGCGGCGCGAGCTGCTGCGTCACGAAGGGCACGCGCGCCGCGTCCTGCGGGTGCAGCAGGTTATGGCGCTCGCAGTCCTGACCGTCGCGCGCCAGCTCGTTGAAGCTCGGGCAGCTCCACACGTTGGCGGCCACGCCCCAGTCGGTGGCCAGCAGCGCCTTGGCGGCGATCGACTCGCGCAGGATCGTGCCGCTGCCCAGCAGGTTGACCTGCAGCGGGTCCTTCTTCTTGGTCGCCGGCGCCGGGTCCAGCAGGTACATGCCCTTGATGATCTGCTCCTCGGTGCCGGGCACGAGGCCGGGCATCGGGTAGTTCTCGTTCAGCAGGGTCAGGTAGTAGAAGACGTTGTCCTGCTTCTCGACCATGCGCTTCAAGCCGTGGTGCAGGATGACGCCCACCTCGTGCGCGAAGCTCGGGTCGTAGGAGATGCAGTTGGGGATCGTGGCAGGAAGCCGCGCGCCTGCATGTCGCCGGCGGCCCAGGCCAGGTCGCCGATGCGCTGGAAGCCGAACATCGAGTAGTAGATGTAGAACGGCACCATGATGCGGTTGTTCGTGCTGTACGACGTCGCTGCCGCGATCCAGCTCGACATGCCGCCGGCCTCGTTGATGCCCTCCTGCAGGATCTGCCCGGCCTTGTCCTCCTTGTAGTACATGACCTGGTCCTTGTCGACCGGCGTGTACTTCTGGCCTTCCGGGTTGTAGATGCCGATCTGGCGGAACAGGCCCTCCATGCCGAAGGTGCGCGCCTCGTCGACCAGGATCGGGACCACACGCGGGCCGAGTGCCTTGTCGCGCAGCAGCTGCGTCAGGAAGCGCACGTAGGCCTGCGTGGTGGAGATCTCGCGGCCCTCGGGCGTGGGCTCGAGCACGGCCTTGAAGGTCTCGAGCGAGGGCACGGTGAAGCTCTCGTCGGCCTTGGTGCGGCGCTTGGGCAGGTAGCCGCCGAGGGCCTTGCGGCGCTCGTGCAGGTACTTCATCTCCGGCGTGTCCTCGGCCGGCTTGTAGAACGGGATCTTCGGCAGCTCGCTGTCGGGGATCGGGATGTTGAATCGGTCGCGGATGTAGCGGATGTCGTCGTCGGTCAGCTTCTTGGCCTGGTGGGCGGTGTTCTTGCCCTCGCCCGCGCCGCCCATGCCCCAGCCCTTGACCGTCTTGACCAGCAGCACCGTGGGCTGCCCCTGGTGATGGTGGGCGCGGTGGAAGGCGGCGTACACCTTGCCCGCGTCGTGGCCGCCGCGGCGCAACGCCCAGATGTCGGCGTCGCTCATCTTCGAGACCATTTCGAGCGTGCGCGGGTCGCGGCCGAAGAAGTGCTTGCGCACGAAGGCGCCGTCGTTGGCCTTGAAGGCCTGGTAGTCGCCGTCCAGCGTCTCCAGCATGATCTTGCGCAGCGCGCCGTCCTTGTCGCGGGCCAGCAGCGGGTCCCAGTTGCTGCCCCAGATCAGCTTGATGACGTTCCAGCCCGCGCCGCGGAAGTCGCCCTCGAGCTCCTGGATGATCTTGCCGTTGCCGCGCACGGGGCCGTCCAGGCGCTGCAGGTTGCAGTTGATGACGAACACCAGGTTGTCGAGCTTCTCGCGCGCGGCCAGTCCGATCGCGCCCAGGCTCTCGGGCTCGTCCATCTCGCCGTCGCCGCAGAACACCCAGACCTTGCGCTTGGCCGTGTCGGCGATGCCGCGGGCGTGCAGGTACTTCAGGAAGCGCGCCTGGTAGATCGCCATGATCGGCCCCAGGCCCATCGAGACCGTCGGGAACTGCCAGAACTCCGGCATCAGCTTGGGGTGCGGGTAACTCGACAGCCCCTTGCCGCCGACCTCCTGGCGGAAGTTCAGCAGCTGGTCCTCGGTCAGGCGGCCCTCCAGGAAGGCCCGCGCGTAGATGCCGGGTGCGCTGTGGCCCTGGATGTACAGCAGGTCGCCGCCGTGGTGCTCGTTCTCGGCGTGCCAGAAGTGGTTGAAGCCGGCCGCGAACATGTGGGCGAGCGACGCGAACGAGCTGATGTGACCTCCCAGGTCGCCGCCGTCGTCGGGGTTGAGGCGGTTGGCCTTGACCACCATCGCCATCGCGTTCCAGCGCATGTAGGCGCGCAGCCGGCCCTCGAGCTCGAGGTTGCCGGGACTGTGCTCCTCCTCGGCGGGCTCGATCGTGTTGACGTAGCCGGTGTTGGCCGAGAACGGCATGTCGATGCTGTTCTGCCGGGCGTGCTCGAGCAGTTGCTCGAGCAGGTGGTGTGCCCGCCCGGGCCCCTCGGCGGCGATGACGGCCGACAAGGCGTCGAGCCATTCGCGGGTCTCCTGGGCATCGGGATCCTGCGCGTCGGGGCCGAGGAAGGACTGCGGCAAGGCGGACATCGACGGGTCTCCTTTGGATGGATCTGTGAGTGCCCCGGAAGTGTCTCACGACGGCCCGAGGATTCCAAATTGCGCATCTCCATTGCGCATAATGAAATGACAATGCCCGCAGCACGCCGTCAGCCGCTCGGCAGGCCCGGATAATCCGGTGATGGCGATCGACGGCTTCCCGGTATCGACGTGGCGATCCGCGACCACGACGTTCGGACGGCGCCTGCACGGCTGGTGGCGACGCCTGTCGCCGGCCCGGCAGGACCGCCTGGCCACCTTCGGCCCGCTGCTGTCGGTGCTGCTCTTCCTCGCGGCGATCATCTCGGCGTTCTGGTACCTCCGCAATGAGGAATTCGAGCGGGAGCAGGAGTCGGTCCAGCGCGATGCCGAGTTCTCGCAGCAGCAGATCCGCCTGCGCCTGCTCGAGAACCAGGAGGGGCTGGTGCGCCTGGCCCGGGATGCCGTCAACCGGACCCTGGACGCCGAGGAGTTCATCGCGCAGGCCGGGGTCCTGGTGCGCGAGCGGCCGGAGATCGTGCAGGTGCTGTGGGTGGCCGCGGATGGGCAGCCCAAGGCGGCCTACTCCGCTGCGAGCTTCCACCCGGAGACCGGGATCACCGGCGACACGGCCGTTCGCGCCGCCTTGCCCTCGCTGCCGCGCCCGGGCGGCCCGCGTCCGGCTGACGAGGCCTTCGACGCCGTGCGGCTCGTGCGGCAGGCGATCTACTCGCGGCCGTTCACCGATGCCCTGGGGCAGGCCGTGTTCCAGGCCCACGTGCCGATGTTCGATCGCAGCGGCTTCGCTGGCGCGGTGATCGCCGATTACTCCGCCGAGAACCTGGTGAGGTACCTCGTGCCGCCGGAGATCAGCGCGCGCCACGCCATCGCGCTGGTCGACGCCCGGGGCTCGAAACTCGCCAGCACGGTGATGTCGATGCCCGGCGAAACCCCGCGCCGCGCCGCGATCGTCCACGACGTGCCGGTCGGGCCGGCCGGCCATGGGCTGCTGCTTCGCGGCGAGGGCTACCGCACCTCGGTCGGTCTGATCAGCAACACGCTGTTCTGGATGGTCGTCGCGCTGTCGGTGCTGACCGTCTGGATGCTCCTGGGCACCTGGCGGCACATGCGACGACGAGCCCAGATGCAGACGGCCCTGGTCAGCGAGACCAACTTCCGGCGGGCGATGGAGAACTCGATGCTCACCGGCATGCGGGCCATGGACCTGCAGGGGCGGATCACCTACGTCAACCCGGCCTTCTGCGCGATGACCGGATACGGCGAGTCCGAGCTGATCGGGCGCGCTCCGCCGTACCCGTACTGGCCGCCCGATCGGATCGACGAGAACGCCCGCCTGCTCGAGCAGGAACTGCAGGGCCGCAGCCCCGCAGGCGGCATCGAGGTGCGGGTGCAGCGCAAGGACGGCACCGGATTCGACGCGCGGATGTACGTCTCGCCGCTGGTCGACGCCCGTGGCCACCAGAACGGCTGGATGACCTCGATGACCAACATCACCGAGGCCAAGCGCATTCGCGACCAGCTGTCGGCTTCGCACGAGCGCTTCACGACGGTGCTCGAGGGCCTGGATGCGGCCGTGTCGGTGCTGTCGGTCCAGCAGTGTGAGCTGCTGTTCGCGAACCGGTCGTTCCGCCTCTGGTTCGGAGCCGACCCGCATGGCCATGCCCTGCTCGCCGGCGGCGAGCCGACGCTGCCGTCCAGCGACGAGCGCGACGATGCGGTGGACGCCCTCGGCGGGCTGCCGGCGGAGGCCCTCACCGACTCCGGCGCCGATCCGCGCGAGGTCTACGTCGAGCACCTCGACAAGTGGTTCGACGTGCGCTCGCGCTACCTGCAGTGGACCGACGGCCGCCTCGTGCAGATGCTGATCGCCACGGACGTCACCCAGCGACGCCGCGCGGAGGAGCTGGCCCAGCAGCAGGCCGACAAGGCCGAGGTGACCAGCCGCCTGATGACGATGGGCGAGATGGCCTCCTCGGTGGCCCACGAACTGAACCAGCCGCTCACCGCGATCACCAACTACTGCAACGGGATGATCTCGCGGGTGCGCAACGATGCGATCGCCCGCGAGGAACTGATCGCCGCGCTCGAGAAGACCTCCCGGCAGGCACAGCGCGCCGGCCAGATCATCCACCGCGTGCGCGCCTTCGTGAAGCGCAGCGAGCCGCAGCGCCAGGTGTCCGAGGCCCGGGCCATCGTCGAGGACGCGGTGGAACTCGCCGGCATCGAGCTGCGCCGCCGCCAGGTGGGCATCCGGACCTACGTCGCCCAGCGCCTGCCGCCGCTGATGGTCGACCCGATCCTGATCGAGCAGGTGCTGCTCAACCTGCTCAAGAACGCCGCCGAGGCGATCGACAACGCGCGCCTGCCGCAGGCCCGCCGCGTGATCGAGCTGCAGGTCGTCCCGCGCCACGACGACGAGGAGGGCAACGTGATCGAGTTCAGCGTGTCCGACTCCGGCCCCGGCCTCAAGGACGAGGTGATCGGGCGGCTGTACGAGGCCTTCTTCTCGACCAAGTCCGACGGCCTGGGCATCGGCCTGAGCCTGTGCCGCTCGATCGTCGAGAGCCACGCCGGCCGGATCCGTGCACAAAATTTATACAATGGCGAACACGTGACCGGCTGCCGCTTCACCTTCACGCTGCCGGTCGAGACCCCCCGCATCGAGGCCCGCGCGGCCGTCACCTCATGAGCCTCATTCCCAAGAAGGGCACCGTCTACGTCGTCGACGACGACGAGGCCGTGCGCGATTCGCTGCAGTGGCTGCTCGAAGGCAAGGACTACCGGGTCAAGTGCTTCGACTCGGCCGAGTCGTTCCTGTCGCGCTTCGACCCGCGGGAGGTCGCCTGCCTGATCGCCGACATCCGCATGGACGGCATGAGCGGCCTGGAGCTTCAGGACCGCCTGATCGAGCGCAAGAGTCCGCTGCCCGTCGTCTTCATCACCGGCCACGGCGACGTTCCGATGGCGGTCAAGACGATGAAGAAGGGCGCGATGGACTTCATCGAGAAGCCCTTCAAGGAGGACGAGTTGCTGGCCCTGGTCGAGCGCATGCTCGAGGAGGCACGCACCGCGTTCAGCCAGCATCAGGAGGCCGCCAGCCGCGACGCGCTGCTCTCGCGCCTGACCACCCGCGAGTCGCAGGTGCTCGAGCGCATCGTGGCCGGCCGCCTGAACAAGCAGATCGCCGACGACCTGGGCATCAGCATCAAGACGGTGGAGGCGCACCGCGCCAACATCATGGAGAAGCTGAACGCCAACACGGTGGCCGACCTGCTGAAGATCGCGTTGGGCGCTCAGGTGAAGGCCTGACGCCGGTTGCCGTTGCACGACGGGTCGAGGCCGCCGCGGGGCGGCCTCGGTGTTTGAGGGGCGCCGCCAGCACGGTCGCCCGGATGGCCCCGCCTCCCGCTTGAAGAGGAACCGATGACCGCCCAGCTGATCGACGGCACCGCCCTGTCCCGACGACTCCGGGCCGAGATCGGCCGTCGCGCCGGCGACCTCGGCGCGCACGGGCCGCGCCCCGGGCTCGCGGTGATCCTCGTCGGAGACGACCCGGCCAGCGCCGTGTACGTGCGCAACAAGGTCAAGGCCTGCGCCGAGCACGGCTTGCGCTCGGTGCTGGAGACCTACCCCGGCACGCTGGCCGAGGCGCAGTTGCTCGAACGCATCGCGGCCTTGAATGCCGATGCGTCGATCCACGGCATCCTCGTGCAGATGCCCCTGCCGCGCCACATCGATCCCCATCGCGTGATCGAGGCGATCGACCCGCGCAAGGACGTCGACGGCTACTCGGTGCTGTCGGCCGGCGAGCTGCTGACCGGCCTGCCCGGTCTGCGGCCCTGCACGCCGCTGGGCTGCATGGCGCTCATCGAGAGCACCGGCGTCGACCTGCGCGGCCGGCACGCCGTGGTGATCGGGCGCAGCAACACGGTGGGCAAGCCGATGGCGCTGCTGCTGCTGCAGGCGCACGCGACGGTCACGGTCTGCCACAGCGCCACCCCCGACATCGGGCGCCACACCCGGGAGGCCGATGTCGTCGTCGCCGCCGTCGGCCGGCGCCGCACGCTGCTCGCCGACATGGTCAAGCCGGGTGCGATCGTGATCGACGTGGGCATCAACCGCGACGAGCAGGGCCGACTGTGCGGCGACGTGGACTTCGATCCGGTGCGGGAACGCCTGGGCCCCGACGGCTGGATCACCCCCGTGCCCGGCGGGGTCGGTCCCATGACGATCACGATGCTGCTGGCCAACACCGTGCAGGCCGCCGAGGCCGCCGCGGCTGCGGGTGGCGGCGCAGACCCGGCGTCCGTGGCATCCCTATCGCACTGATCGCCTGGTTTCATTGGCATGACGCAGGCCGTCACCCTATTCTCGGAACGTCTCGCCGGCCTCGGACCGGCCTTGCCTGATGGGAACCCATCCATGACCAATCCCCTGCTCGAAACCGCCGGACTTCCGAGCTTCGCGCGGATCCGCCCCGAGCACGTGACGCCGGCGATCGACGCGCTGCTCGCCGAAGCGAACGCGGCGCTGGAGCTCGCGACCTCGGCCGACACGCCAGCGACCTACGAGGCGTTGTCGGCGGTGCTCGACGTCGCCACCGAGCGGCTGGGACGGGCCTGGTCGGCCGTGGGACACCTCAACGCGGTGGCCGACACGCCGGAGCTGCGCGCGGCCTTCAACGAGAACCTGCCCAAGGTCACCGAGTTCCACACCCGGCTGGGTGCCGACGAGCGCCTGTACGCCAAGTACAAGGCGATCGCCAGCGGTCCCGAGGCCGCCACGCTCACGCCGCCGCGCCGGCGCGCGCTCGACAACGCGATGCGTGACTTCGTCCTGTCGGGCGCCGAGCTGACGGGCGACGCGAAGCGCCGCTTCACCGAGATCCAGGAGGAGATGGCGGCCATCGCGCAGTCGTACTCCGAGCATGTGCTCGACGCGACCGACCGGTTTGCCGAGTATGTGCCGGCCGAGGCCCTGCGCGGCGTGCCGGCCGATGTCGTGCAGGCGGCGCGGCGCGACGCCGAGGCGGAGGGTCGGGAGGGCCACAAGCTCACGCTGCACGCGCCGCGCTACCTGCCGGTGATGCAGTACGCGCACGACCGGTCGCTGCGCGAGCGCCTGTATCGCGCCTACGCGACGCGCGCAAGCGAACTCGGGCCGGCCGAGCTCGACAACTCGTCGGCCATGCGCCGGCTGCTCGCGTTGCGGCAGGAGGAGGCGGCGCTGCTCGGTTACGGCAACTTCGCCGAGGTGTCGCTGGTGCGCAAGATGGCCGACACCCCGGCCCAGGTGCTCGACTTCCTGCGTGACCTCGCGCGCCGCGCGCGTCCGTATGCCGAGCGCGACCTGGCCGAGCTGCGCGAGTTCGCCGCCCGCGAACTCGGCCTGGCCGACCTGCAGGCCTGGGACATGGCCTTCGCCAGCGAGAAGCTCAAGGAGGCGCGCTACGCCTTCAGCGACGAGGAGGTCAAGGCCTACTTCACCGAGCCCAAGGTCCTCGAGGGCCTGTTCCGCATCATCGAGACGCTGTTCGAGGTGGCGATCCGGCCGGACGAGGCGCCCGTGTGGCATCCGTCGGTGCGCTTCGCCCGCATCGAGCGCGGCGCCGAGCTCGTCGGCCAGTTCTACTTCGACCCGTACGCCCGGGCGGGGAAGCGGCCCGGCGCCTGGATGGACGACGTGCGCGGGCGCTGGCGCCGCCCGGACGGCGTGCTGCAGACGCCGGTGGCGCACCTGGTGTGCAACACGGCGCCTCCGGTGGCCATGAACGGCCGTGACCGCCCGGCCCTGCTGACCCACGACGACGTCATCACGCTGTTCCACGAGTTCGGGCACGGCCTGCATCACATGCTGACCCGCGTCGACGACATCGGCGTGGCCGGCATTGCGGGGGTCGAGTGGGATGCGGTCGAGCTGCCCAGCCAGTTCATGGAGAACTTCTGCTGGGAGTGGGACGTGGTGCGTCGCCTGACCGCGCACGTCGACACCGGCGAACCGCTCCCCCGCGCGCTGTTCGACAAGATGCTGGCCGCGAAGAACTTCCAGAGCGGCCTTCAGATGCTGCGCCAGATCGAGTTCGGGCTCATCGACATGCGCCTGCACGCCGAGCCGGAAGCCACGGACCGCATCCAGCAGGTGGTCGACGAGGTGCGCCGCGAGGTGGCCGTCGTGGTGCCGCCGGCCTTCAACCGGATGCAGCACACCTTCTCGCACATCTTCGCGGGCGGCTACTGCGCCGGCTACTACAGCTACAAGTGGGCCGAGGTGCTCAGCGCCGACGCCTATGCGGCCTTCGAGGAGCGCGCTGCCGACGGCAACGTCCTCGATGTCGCCACCGGTCGCCGCTACCGCGAGGCGGTTCTGGAGGCGGGCGGCAGCCGGCCGGCGCTGGAGAGCTTCCGGGCCTTCCGCGGGCGCGAGCCGCGCATCGATGCATTGCTGCGCCACCAGGGCATGGGTTGAGCGGTGGGCAGGGGCAAGGTAGATTGAGGCGATCGCGGGGCCCCTGCCTCGCACCGCCGAGATGCCGAGGATCCGCCATGCCCCGCGTGCCACGCTCCCGCCCCCGCCCGGCCATGCGCCGGTCCTTGCTGGCCGCCGCATTTGTCGGCATCGCCACCGCGACGCCGGCCTGGGCCCTGTTCAAGGTCGTCGCCCCTGATGGCACGGTCACGTACACCGACCGTCCCCCGGCGGCCGCCAACGTGCGGGTCGCGCCGCTTCGGGCCGGCGAGCCCGCTCCCCAGGCAGCGCTGCCGGCCGACCTGGCCGCGGCGGCACGGCGCTTTCCGGTCACCCTCGTCGTCACGGCCGACTGCGCCCCGTGCATCGAGGCGCGGACATGGCTGCGAGCGCGCGGCGTGCCGCACGCCGAGCGCAGCGTCTCGAGCGAGGCCGACACCGCGGCCTTGCGGCGCCTGAGCGGCGCTACCGACCTGCCCGTCGTGATGATCGGGCGCCAGGTGGTGCGGGGCTTCCAGGAGCAGGAGTGGGCCGGCTACCTCGATGCGGCCGGCTACCCGCGGACCTCGCGCCTGCCGCCGGGCTATCGGTTCGAGGCTGCAGCAGCGCTCGCGCCCCCGCCGACCACGGCTGCCACCGCGCCGGCCGCCGCCTCGCCGGTGGCCCCCCCGCCGGGGCCGGTCGCCGAGCCGTCGCCGGGCGGCACGGTCGTCCCAGGCTTCCGCTTCTAGCCCTGCTGCGCGGGCCGGTGAGGGCCCGCGTGCAGCCGCTCAGGCGGCGTGACCGTCGTCGCCGGGGGGCGGTGGCAGCCGGGCCGGCAGCCAGCTGCCGGCACCGACCGCCGCGGCCATCGCCCAGAACACCACGGCTGCCCCGATCGACGTGCCGAGCGCGCCGAACACGAGCGGCATCGCGGTGCTCGACAGGTTGATCGTCATCGACCGGAACGCGATCGCCTCCCCATGGCGGTCGGGGGGCGCCAGCCGGTGCAGCGTCGACAGGATCATCGGCTGCACCGCGCCCAGCGCCTGGCCAAGCAACGCGGCGCAAACCGCCATCGCCACCGCCGAGTGCATGAACGGGTAGGCCACGAACACCGCGCCGGTCAGCAGCATCGCGCCGCGCAGCACCTGCTGCTCGCGCAGGCGGTGCGCCACCAGCGGGATGAGCAGCCGCACCGCCGCGACCGAGGCGGCGAACAGGCCGAGGATCAGTCCGATCGCCGAGGCGCTCAGGCCGCGCTCGTGCCCCAGCACCGGCACGAGGAAGTGGTGCACGTCCCAACTCGACGAGACCAGCCAGTTGATCAGCAGCAGGCGCCGCATGCCCGGCTGCATGAACAGGGCCCAGGTTCCCGGCCCGACGACCGAAGCGGCCGTCGCCACCGGGCGCGGCGGCTCGGGGGGCACCCGCCGCGCGGCCACGATCGCAGCCGCCGCGAGCACCGCCATCGCGGCGAAGGCGGCCGGGATGCCGGCCTGGTCGATCAACAGGCCGGCGACCACCGGGCCGGCCACGTTGGCGAGGGCCGGCGCCAGCCCGAGCCAGCTGAACACGCGCATGCGGTCGGTTCCCGTCGTCGCGAGCCGACCGGCGGTGCGCTGGATGGCGATCAGGCCGATGTTGGCACCTGCGCCGCACAGCACGGCGGCCGCGCCGAGGGCGACGAGGTGCTGAGTCGCCGCGGCCAGCGCCGCCCCCACGACCGTGAGCGCCACGGCCAGGGCCATGGGTGCGTGGTAGCCGCGACGATCGACGAAGCGTCCGGCCGGCAGGGCCAGCGCGATCGGCGCCAGCGCGAACAGGGCGAACAGGACGCCGACCACCCACTCCGAGTGCCCCTCGCGCAGGGCATGCAGTGGCGCCGCGAGTCGTGCGCCCGCCATGGCCGCATGCAGGCAGACCTGGCCGACGATCAGCGCGAGCAAGCCGCGCGTGAAGCGCGCAGGCGCACGACTGGCAGTGGGCAGGGTCACGCGCGCGGGCCGCGGACGGTGCGGGTCCGTGGCGCGGCGGCCGCGTCCTCGTCGTCAGACGGGTCCTCGCCCGCCGCGGGGCCGGCCGGGTCCTCGAGGTCTGCCGAGAGTGGCAGCATCGCGCGGGTCTCGGGCTCGGGCAGGGCCTCGACCTGGCGCAGCTTGCGTCCCATCAGGGTGGTGCGCTTCTCGGCTTCGCCGAGCGTGTTGCCGGCTTCCTCGATCTTGCGGCGCGCCTTGGCGAGGATGTCCCCGAACTTCCCGAACTCGGTCTTCACGGCGCCCAGCACCTGCCAGACCTCGGCGCTTCGGCGTTCGAGCGCCAGCGTGCGGAAGCCCATCTGCAGGCTCGACAGCGTGGCCAGCAGGGTCGTCGGGCCAGCCAGCGTGACGCGTTGCTCGCGCTGCAGCCACTCGACCAGGCCCGGGCGTCGCAGGGCCTCGGCGTAGAGCCCCTCGGTCGGCAGGAACAGGATCGCGAAGTCGGTGGTGTGCGGCGCGGCGACGTACTTCTCGCGGATCGTGCGCGCCTCTGTCTTGAGCCGGGCCTCGAGCGCCTTGCCGGCCGCCTCGGCAGCGGCCGGGTCGGCTCGGTCCTGCGCGTCGAGCAGGCGCTCATAGTCCTCGCGCGGGAACTTGGCGTCGATCGGCAGCCACAGCGGTACGGCGGCGCTGCCGTCCGGGCCGTCGCGTCCGGGCAGGCGGATCGCGTACTCGACGCGTGCGCCGGTGCCCGGCACGGTCTCGACGTTGGCGGCGTACTGGTCCGGCACGAACACCTGCTCGAGCAGGGCGCCGAGCTGGATCTCCCCGACGATGCCGCGCGACTTGACGTTGGTGAGCACGCGGTTCAGGGACCCCACGTCTCGCGCCAGGGTGTGCATCTCGCCCAGGCCCTTGTGGACGAGCTCGAGTCGCTCGGCCACCTGGCGGAAGCTCTCGCCAAGCCGCTGCTCGAGCGTGGCGTGCAGCTTCTCGTCGACCGTCGCGCGCATCTGCTCGAGCTTCTTCTCGTTGCCCTCCTGCAGCGTCGCCAGCCGGGTCTCGACGGTCTGGCGCACCTCGGCCAGGCGTCGCTCGTTGCCTTCGGCCAGCGCCTTGAGCTGCTCGGCCTGCGTGCGGCGGGACTCACCGCCCTGCGCCAGCAGCGTCTGCTGGAAGCTGGCCAGGTCGGCGCGGGTGGCCTGCGACTGGCGTGACAGCTCGTCGCGCAGTTCACGCTCGAGCCGCTCGATGACCCGCCCGACCGAGTCGTCGACCTGACGGCGCACGACGTCCTCGAAGCCCGAGGTGTCGGGCGGGCGCAAGGCCAGCCAGACCAGGAGCAGCAGGAGCAGGACGGCCAGGGCCGCCAGGGCCGGGAGGAGCCAGTCGGGCATGGCCCATTGTCCGCCGGGCGCTGGGGCACGGTGGCACGGCGGCGTCGACCGGCGTCTTCCGTCGCGCCGAGCGCGCTGGCACGGCCTGGTCGGCTCGGGTTCGGGCGCGCAGGGGCCGCCCGGCTTCAGCGCGACGGGGCCGATGGCGCCGGAATCGGTGTCGGCGGCCGCCCCGCCTGCGGCCCGAAGCCCAGCGCGGCGATCAGGTTGTCGGCCGCGAGGTTGGCCATCGCGCGCCGGGTGGCCACCGTGGCGCTCGCGATGTGGGGCGTCAGCACGACGTTCGGCACGGTGAGCAGGTCGCGATGCACGGCAGGTTCGCCCTCGAACACGTCGAGGCCGGCGGCGGCGATGCGACCTGCGCGCAGCGCCCGCGCCAGCGCGGCGTCATCGACCACGCCGCCGCGGGCGATGTTGGTAAGGGTGGCGGTGGGCTTCATCAGCGAGAGCTCGCGCTCGCCGACGGCGTGGTGGCTCGATGGCGAGTAGGGCACGACGATCACCAGGTGGTCCGCCTCGCGCAGCAGCGTGTCCTTGTCGACCCAGCGCGCGCCCAGCGGCGCCTCGAGCGCCGGGTCGAGGCGCGAGCGGTTGTGGTACAGCACCTTCATGCCGAAGCCCAGCGCGCCGCGCTGCGCCACGCCGCGCCCGATGCGGCCCATGCCGAGGATGCCGAGCGTGGCTCCGTGGACGTCGCTGCCGGCGAACAGGTCGTAGCGCCACTTGGTCCACTCGCCGCGGCGCAGGAAGTGCTCGCTCTCGGCGATGCGCCGTGCCGCCGCCATCATCAGCGCGAAGCCGAAGTCGGCGGTCGTCTCGGTCAGGACGTCCGGCGTGTTGGTCGCGATCACGCCGCGTTGCCGGCACGCCTCGACGTCGATGTTGTTGTAGCCCACCGCCATGTTGCACACGGCGCGCAGCTGCGGATGGGCGTCGAGCAGCGGTGCGTCGATGCGCTCGCTGCCGGTGATGAAGGCGCCGGCCTTGCCTCGCAGCCGCTCGCTCAGCTCGGCCGGGCTGAAGATGCGGTCGTCGGGGTTCGTCTCGACCTCGAAGTGCGCCGCGAGCCGGGCGACGACGTCGTCGAACACGGCCCGCGCGACGAGCACGGACGGACGGAGGCTGCCAGAGGTCGAACTCATGCTATTCGAGGAACGTGGCAAAACCGGCGACCGGCTCGCGCTCGGTGACCAGGCCGTTCTCCACGGCCGACCGATCGGCCCAGCCCATCGCCATGCCGCACACCAGCTGCTCGTTCGGCGGCGCCTGCACGTGCTCCATGACCAGCCGGTGGAAGGGTGTCCACGCCGCCTGCGGGCAGGTGTGCAGGCCCCGCGCGCGGGCGGCGACCATGACGCTCTGCAGGAACATGCCGTAGTCCAGCCAGCTGCCCTGGCGCATCACGCGGTCGATCGTGAAGACCAGCCCGACCGGGGCGTCGAAGAATCGGTAGTTGCGCGCATGCTGTGCGTGCATGCGGGCCTTGTCGGCCTTGCCGATGCCGAGCAGACCGTACAGGTCCCAGCCGACTTTGCGGCGCCGGTCGATGAACGGCGACCGCCATTCGGTCGGGTAGTAGGCGTACTCCTCCTGGTGGACCTGGCCGTGGTCGGGGTCGTCGTAGGCCGCGAGCACCGTCGTGCACAGCCCCTCGAGTGACGCGCCGGTCAGCACGTAGACGCGCCAGGGCTGCGTGTTGGTGCCCGAGGGTGCGGTGGCCGCGATGCGCAGGATGTCCTCGACCGTCTCGCGAGGCACCGGGTCGGGCTTGAACGCGCGGATCGACCGCCGCGTGCCGATGGCCGCATCGACGGCGGCCACGGACTGCGGCGTTGGCGCGATCTCGTCGGCGAAGGCCCGGGGCACGAGGGGCAAGGAGGCCGGGGGGGATGTCTTCAGGTCCATCGGTGGAGCGCCGCGGCGAGCGGCTCGGGGAGGTGGACGGGACGTCTGGTCGTGCGGTCGACGTAGACGTGGACGAAGTGGCCGTGCGCGGCCGTCAACGGTTCGCCCGCGCCGAACAGGCCGACGCGGTAGCGAACGCTCGATCGCCCCAGGTGCTCGACCCGCAGCGCGGCGTCGATCTCCTGCGGGAAGGCCAGCGGCGCGAAGTAGTGGCACTGCGTCTCGACCACCAGGCCGATGACGTCGCCGCCGTGGATGTCGAGCACGCCGGCCTCGATCAGGCTGCGGTTGACCACCGTGTCGAACCACGCGTAGTAGACGACGTTGTTGACGTGGCCGTAGACGTCGTTGTCGGACCAGCGGGTGGCGATGCGCAGGGTGTGGCGGAAGTGGTCGCGTGCGAGCGGCGCCGGCCGCGCGACGGGGGAGGTCGACATCGTTCGATTCTCGCCGCGCGCTACGACCGGCGCCTCGGGCCTTGCGAGCCCCCTTCGACGCCCGGTCGGCGGGGGCCGGTCAGGGGCCCGGAGGCCGCCCGGCGGCCCGGCCGTCGGGCCGGCGCTGGCGTTCCCAGTGGGCCAATGCGGCGCGCATCGTCCCCATCTGCACGCCGACGGTGTCCTCGATCCGGTGCCCGTACCCGCCGGCCATGCTGATCGCCACCGGGATGCCGCGCTCGCCGAGCGCCTGCAGCACGCGCCGGTCGCGCTCGGCCAGGCCGGCGGTCGACAGCTTCAGCCGCCCCAGGCGGTCGCCTTCGTGCGGGTCGGCGCCGGCCAGGTAGAAGGCGAGGGCCGGCATCGCCCCGGCCTGGCGCCGCCATGCCTCGGCCAGGGCCCGGTCCAGCGCCGCCAGGTACTCGTCGTCGCCGCAGCCGTCGGGCAGGTCGACGTCGAGGTCGCCCGGGACCTTGCGGAACGGGAAGTTGCGCGCGCCGTGCATCGACAGCGTGAACACCGTGGGGTCGTCGCGGAAGATGCTCGCGGTGCCGTTGCCCTGGTGCACGTCGAGGTCGATCACCACCACACGCAGCAGCCGGCGCTCGCGCCGGTGCACCTCGGCCTGCATCAGCCGGGCTGCCACTGCGACGTCGTTGAACACGCAGTAGCCGCCGCCACGATCGGCGCTGGCGTGGTGCGTGCCGCCGGCCAGGTTGGCCGCCACGCCTTCGCCGAGCGCCGCGCGGGCCGCCAGGATCGTCGCCCCGACCGAGCGCCGCGCCCGCTCGACCATCCGCGGCGACCACGGGAAGCCGATCTCCCGCATCTGGGCGGCCGAGGCCGTGCCGCCCGTGATCGCGTCGATGTAGTCGGGGTGGTGGGCCAGCGCGAGCTCGCCGTCGCTGGCCGGCAGCGCCTCGTGCAGCCGGACGGCCGGCAGGTCCGCGGCGAGCCGGTCGCGCAGGGCGCGGTACTTGGCCATCGGGAAACGGTGCCCTTCGGGCAGCGGCAGCACGAAGGTGTCGGAGTAGAAGGCCAGCATCGCGGAAACCGGGAGTCGTCTCTAGTTTGCTGCGCCGCAACAAATAACGCTTGCATCGGGTCGGGCAGTGCCTATACTTCGTCTCATGTTGCAGCGCAGCATCCGCAGCTGAAGTTCCCCGACACCGTTTCCGCAACCCTCACCAGGAGATCCGACATGATGACCCCCGAGCAACTGATGGCGGCCCAGAAGGCGAACATCGACACCCTCTTCGGCCTGACCGGCAAGGCCTTCGAAGGCATGGAGAAGCTCGTCGAGCTGAACCTGCAGGTCACGAAGGCGGCGATGGGCGAGATGGCCGACACGTCCAAGGCCATGATGTCCGTGAAGGACGCGCAGGAGCTGATGACGCTGCAAGCCGGCATGCTCCAGCCCGCCGCCGAGAAGGCCGCCGCCTACGCGCGCCACCTGTACGACATCGCCAGCGCCACCAACGCTGACCTGGCCAAGATCGTCGAGGCCCAGACGTCCGACGCGCAGAAGAAGGTCATGGCCATGGTCGATGCCCAGGTCAAGAACGCCCCGGCCGGCACCGAGAACGTCGTCGCGCTGGTGAAGTCGGCCGTCGCCGCGGCCAACAATGCCTACGAGACCGTGCACAAGGCCAGCAAGCAGGCCGCCGACCTGATGGAAGCCAACTTCCAGGCCGCGACGACCACCGCCGTCAAGGCGACCCAGTCGGCCACCAAGTCGACCCGTCGCGCCGCCTGAAGCGCGTGACCTGAGGACGCACCGGCGGGCATGCCCGCCGGCCCTCGCGAAGATTGTCTCCTCGGTACCCCGCGAACGCAGGTTCCAGGTACCGTTGGCCCGGCGGGCAACCGCCGGGCTTTTTTCTTTTTCGCGGCGGGCGACCGCCAGGTGAATCTCGTTGCCTCTGCGGACAACCGCCGGGCCCGTTGCCTCGTCGCCGCCGGTGTCCGCCTGCCACCCGGTCACAGCGTCTTGGCCGCGATGCGCTGCCGCAGGTCCGCCAGCGCGGCCAGCGTGGCGTCGCGGCCGGCCTGGATGGCACGGCGACGCTGCGCGAAGTCCGTGCCCGACGCGCCGGCGAGTGCGGGGCGCAGCACCACATCGGCATCGCGCAGCTCGAAGCTGTTGATGCTCCGCCCCATGATCGCGAAGGTCTGCAGCAGCAGCCGCAGGGCGTCGCCAGTCGCGCCGGCCTCCGGCGGGCTCGAGATATCGACCGCCACGACGAGTTCGGCGCCCATCTGTCGGGCGAACCGCACCGGCACCGGTGACACCAGGCCGCCGTCGACGTACTCGCGGCTTCCGATGCGCACCGGCTGGAACACCGCCGGCACCGCGCTCGACGCGCGAACCGCCGTCCCGGTGTCCCCGCGCTGGAACAGGATCGGCGCGCCGCTGTCGAGGTCGGTGGCCACGATGCCCAGTGGCAGCCGCATCTGCTCGATCGTGCGCCCCCCGGTCTGCTCGCGCACGTAGCGCGCCAGCGCCTCGCCGCGGAACAGGCCGCGGCCCGGGAAGGCCCAGTCGGTGATCGCGGTCTCGTCCATCGCCTCGGCCAGCGCGCCGAGCTCGGTGCCGGTGCGGCCCACCGCATACAGCGCCGCCACCAGGCTGCCGGCCGAGGTGCCGACGACCAGGTCGGGCCGGATGCCGCTCTCCTCCAGCACCTGGATCACGCCGATGTGCGCGAAGCCGCGCGCTGCGCCGCCACCGAGCGCGAGCCCCAGCCGGGGCGGGCGCGGCGGCCGCGGCGGCGGCGCCGGTGGGGGTTCGGCCACCGGGGCGGCAGGAGGCGGTGCGACGGGTCGGACCGCGCATCCGCCGATGGCGGCGCCGGCGCTCGCCAGGGCGGCTGCGATCCAGCGGCGGCGGGCCGGGTCATGCGGGGTCATCCGGGAGGGCGCTGAGCCGCCGGATGCCCCTTCGGAGTGCGGGTCACGCGTGGACATCGAGGTGTGAATGAGGTGCTCCGGACGCGCCTGTTCGCGGCCGGCGTGTCGAACCGGCTTGAGAACCGTCAAGCCGACCGGACTGGGGTTGCCCCCTAGAATCATGCACCTTGCCGTTTATGTCGAGGGTGATCCCGCCGCGGGATGCCCAGCGCCGACCATGACCCACGTCGTCCTCGAATCGTGCATCCGGTGCAAGTACACCGACTGCGTCGATGTCTGCCCCGTCGACTGCTTCCGTGAGGGGCCGAACTTCCTGACCATCGACCCGGACGAGTGCATCGACTGCGCGGTGTGCATCCCCGAGTGCCCGGTCAACGCGATCGTGCCCGAGGAAGACGTGCCCGGCGACCAGGTCCACATGATCAAGCTGAACGCCGAGTTGGCCAAGAAATGGCCGAGCATCACCAAGCGCAAGTCGCCGATGCCGGATGCCGACGAGTGGAAGGATCGGACCGGCAAGCTGGGCGAGCTGATCAAGTGAACGCCCAGCCCATCGAGACCGACGCGGTCATCGTCGGCGCCGGCCCGGTCGGGTTGTTCCAGGTCTTCGAGCTCGGCCTGCTCGAGATCAAGGCCCACGTGATCGACTCGCTCGGCTACCCTGGCGGGCAGTGCATCGAGCTGTACCCCGACAAGCCGATCTACGACATCCCGGCGGTGCCGGTGTGCACCGGCAAGGAGCTCACCGACAACCTGCTCAAGCAGATCGAGCCGTTCGGCCCGACCTTCCACTTCGGCGAGGAGGTGACGGTCGTGCAGCGCCGCGAGGACGGTCGCTTCGACGTCGAGACCGCCAAGGGCACCCGGCTCGTTTCCAAGACGATCTTCATCGCCGGCGGCGTCGGCTCGTTCCAGCCTCGCACGCTCAAGGTCGACGGGCTCGACAAGTTCGACGGCAGCCAGCTGTTCTACCGGGTCAGGAGCCCGCAGGACTTCGCCGGCAAGAACCTGGTGATCGTGGGCGGCGGTGATTCTGCGCTGGACTGGACGCTCAACTTCGCCCAGGAAGGCCCCCACAAGGCCGAGAGCGTCATCCTCATCCACCGTCGCGACGGCTTCCGCGCGGCGCCCGCCAGCGTGGCACGCATGAAGGAGCTGTGCGAGGCCTACGAGATGCAGTTCATCGTCGGGCAGGTCACCGGCTTCGACGAGGCCGACGGCCGGCTCACCGCCATCAAGGTCACCGGTGGCGACGGTGTCACGTTCGAGACGAACATCCCCGGCATCTTCGCGGTGGGCGACATCAATACCTATCCCGGCAAGAAGAAGCTCATCCTGTCGGGCTTCCACGAGGCGGCGCTCGCCGCGTTCGGCGCCGCGCCCTACGTGTTCCCGGACAAGCGCATCCACCTGCAGTACACGACCACCAGCCCGAAGCTGCACAAGGTGCTCGGCGTCGAGTCGCCGGTGTTCGACTGATCCGGCGCCCCGTCCGCCGCCGCGTCCCGAGGCCCGCTTCGAGCGGGCCTCGTCGTTTCTGGGTGCACGCGCGGTAACACATTGACGCCGTAGGGGTGTATCGCCGCGCGCACGACGGCCTCTGTCCGTCTGGTCGACCCGCCGCATCGGGCATCGGGCGACCGCCACGGAGACAGGACATGACGATTCGTTCGAAGACCCGCGCGGGGCTGCGGCTCGGCGCGTTGGCGACCGCGATGGCGACCGCACAGGCGGCCTTGGCCGCGCTTGACCCCGCCACGGGCACTCTGACTCTGGGCAACGGAGCCCCCGGCAGCACGAACCTGAAGATCGAGGTCGGTCCTGTACCGGGCCAGGTGCGCGTGACCGACAACCTCACGTCAGCGGTCCGGGTCTGGACTGGCGTGCGGGGCATCACGTTCGACGCCGGTGCCGGCGACGACCTCGTCGAGTTCGACATCAACGCATCGCAGAGTCTGGCGCTGAACCTGAACAGCGGCGCTGGCCCGGCCGTCTACAAGATCCAGTGGCGAGTCCCGCCCGGCACTGCGGCGGCCACGTCGTCCCTCGCGATGTCCTCGGGCGGCGGTGACGTTCAGGTG
>JALOSQ010000174.1 GCA_025458335.1 Ideonella sp. | reverse complement strand
TCGACCAGTTCGGCGACCTGCGTGGCGGTCAGCGGCAGCGGCGGAATGCCGAGCGCGGCGCGTTCGGCGGCGTGTTGACGGTAGGCGGCGAGCATGGCGTGGTCCCGGCAGGTGGCAGTCAGGGTGTTTATCTTATGTCTTATATAAGATACTGTCGAGCGCGCGTCCGCCCGAGCGTCGTCGCGTCGAGTGGCGCGCCCGCCAGGATCGGGCGCCAGCCTTGCGCCACGTTGACCACGCTTGAGGACCGTGCCGCAGGGCCGGAGCCCCGTGGCGGCGTCCCGCCGGCCCGGCCGTCGTGCAAGCCGCCCGCGTCAAATGGAAAAGGGGCGCCTTACGGCGCCCCCGTTGGCTTGCCATGCCGGTCCCGCGGGCCGGCCGGATCGTTCAGGACGTCTGCGGCACGAACTTGGCCTGCTCCGGATGCACGCAGTTGTCGACCACGCGCTGGCCGATCTTGGTGTCCATCAGCATGGACTTGTTGGCGATCTGGATCATCACCATGCGGCCCGTCACGTCTTCGAGGCGCAGCGCGCCGGTGGACGACAGGACCGGCTTCGTGGTGATGGTGCGGCCCTTGAACTCGACGTCGACGTAGCCCGGGGTCTTCGGGTTCATCTTGACATCGACCGTCTGGTCGAACTCGCAGGCGTAGCCGCCGAAGTGCGCCCGCTCGGCGGCCTGCATCTGCTCCGGGGTCGCGGCCGCCAGGACGGGTGCGGCCGGCTTGCGCTGGACCTGTCGCTGAGGCTGCCCTTGCCGCTGCTGTGCCTGTCCTTGCCGCTGCGCCTGACCCTGCGGGGCAGGCTTGGCCTGCGCGGCCGGCTTGGCAGGTGCCGCTGGCTGGGCCTGCGCTTGGGCCACGAGTGGCATCAGGGCGACGAGGGAGCCCGCGGCCAGGGCCGAGGCGGCAAGACGCAGCGCGCCGGCAGGGAGGGTTCGGATCATCGGGTCGCTCCGCAGTGGGGAATGGCGTGATTGTGATCAGGCCGGCGCGGTCAGGGGTTGCAAGATGCTTCTGCCGGTAGGCAATTGACACCCGCGTCGCGCCGGTGCGCGCGAGCCGTCGGATCCGTCACGCTGGCGCTTCGGGAAAGAAGGTCCGGCGCACTTCCGGGGCCAGGTCGACGCCGGTGCGGGCCGCCCGCTCCAGCAGGTGCCAGAAGTAGCGGTAGCTGGCCCGGTCATGCAGGACCTGCCGATGGGAGATGGGGGCCCACGACGCGGCGCGGGCCGCCTGCAGGATCTCGCCGGCGTGCGCGACGTCCTGCACCGCGGGCGTGAAGGCCTGCACGATCGGCCGGATCTGGTCGGGATGAATGCTCCACATCCGCGTGTAGCCGAGTTCGTCGGCCGCCCGCCGCACCGCCGCCTGCAGCGCGACGGTGTCCTTGAACTCGGTGACCACGCAATGCGACGGTGTTTTCCCCTGGGCATGGCAGGCCGCCGAGATCGCGAGCTTGGCGCGGACGACCAGGGGGTGCGTGAACTGGCCGGTGGCGGTCATCGCCGAAGCCGGGATCGCCCCGCGGTGCGCCGACACGAAGTCCATCAGGCCGAAGGACAGGGACTGGACGCGGGGGTGGGCCGCGAGCCTCTCGACTTCGGACAGCGCACCGTGGGTCTCCACCAGGCCGTGCACCGGCACCGCACCGTCCAGCCGGCGGGCCCGCCAAACGCGGTCGATCTCCTCGATCGCGGCCTGCGCGTCGCCGGCGTCGCGCAGCTTGGGCACCATCAGGTAGGCCAGCCGGTGCCCGGCGATGCCGACGATGGTGTCGATGTCGTCGGCGAAGGCGGGGTGGGTGACGGGATGCACCCGCACGCCCACACGGCCGTGGCGGTTCAGCGGCGAGGCGGCCAGTTCGGCGACGAGGTGCGCGTGTTCGCGCTCCCCGCCGACGGGGGCGCCATCCTCGCAGTCGAGCGTGACGTCGAACACCGGACCCAGCTCGGCCTGGAGCTCGAGGCTGCGGCGCATGCGCGGCTCGACGCCCGCGTAGTGGTCGCAGACCGGCAAGGGCGTCGCGACCGGCTCGCCCGGGTCGAACAGCGCGATGCGGGGGTCGAGCGGGTCACTCATCGGCGGCCTCCCGGTGCAACGGCCGAAGCCTAACCGGATCCGCGCCGAGGGTGTCGCGGCGGGGCGCCGCGGGGCGCCCCGGCCGGGCTCAGAGCAGGTGCTTGACGCCGTCCTGCTCGCCGATCAGCTCGGCCAGCGTCTTGTCGAGGCAGGCTTGGCTGAACTCGTCGATCGGCAGGTTCGGCACGATCGAGTACTTGCCGCCGGCGCAGGTCACCGGGTAGCCGAACATGACGTCCTTGGGTATGCCGTACTCGCCGTTGCTCGGCACGCCCATCGTCACCCACTCGCCATGGGTGCCGAGCGCCCAGTCGCGCATGTGGTCGATCGCGGCATTGGCTGCGCTGGCGGCCGATGACAAGCCGCGCGCCTCGATGATGGCGGCGCCGCGCTTGCCGACCGTGGGCAGGAACACGTCCTTGTTCCAGACCTGGTCGTTGATCATGTCCTTGACGCCCTTGCCCTCGATGGTGGCGAAGCGGTAGTCGGCGTACATCGTCGGGCTGTGGTTGCCCCACACGGCGAGCTTGCGGATCGACGCGACCGGCTTGCCCGTCTTGGCGGCGATCTGGCTGGCGGCGCGGTTGTGGTCGAGGCGCAGCATCGCCGTGAAGTTCTCGCGGGGCAGGCTGGGCGCGCTCTTCATCGCGATCCAGGCGTTGGTGTTGGCCGGGTTGCCGACCACCAGCACGCGGACGTCTCGGCTGGCGTTCTTGTCGAGCGCCTTGCCCTGGGCGGTGAAGATCTGCGCGTTGGCGGCCAGCAGGTCGGCGCGCTCCATGCCGGGGCCGCGCGGGCGGGCGCCGACCAACAGGGCGTAGTTCGTGTCCTTGAAGGCGGCGTTGGCGTCGCTGTGGGCTTCCATGCCGGCCAGCAGCGGGAAGGCGCAGTCCTCAAGCTCCATCATCACGCCCTTGAGTGCCTTCTGGGCCTTCTCGTCGGGGATCTCGAGCAGTTGCAGGATCACCGGCTGATCCTTGCCGAGCATCTCGCCGGAGGCGATGCGGAACAGCAGGGCGTAGCCGATCTGGCCAGCGGCGCCGGTGACGGCGACGCGAACGGGGGTCTTGCTCATGGGGGCTCCAGAAGTCGAGGTGAAGCGGTGTGCGCGGCCGCGGCCGGCGGGCGACAGGGCCTCGGCCGTCGGGGGAGCAGGCCTTCGAGTGTAGGGCCGCCAAGCTGCGCCGAGGCTGACAGCCGGGCCCGAATCGCGTCAACCTATGTCTCTTATAGAAGATATTTGTCATGAGTCTGTGCACGTATCCGGGCGCCTGTGGTGCAATCCCGGCATGGCCACCGCCGGGTCCGCGACCGACGCCTCCCTCGATGCCGAGCCGGCCGTGGGCCCTGGGGCCCCGGCATTCCGGCCGCTGTACCAGCAGATCAAGGATCTGATCACGCGCAGCCTGCAGGCCGGCGAATGGCGGCCGGGCGAGGCGATTCCCAGCGAGATGGAGCTCGCGGCCCGCTTCAAGGTGAGCCAGGGCACCGTGCGCAAGGCGATCGATGCGCTCGCCGACGAGAACCTGGTCGTGCGCCGCCAGGGCAAGGGCACCTTCGTCGCGACGCACGCCGAGGAGCACACGCAGTTCCGCTTCCTGCGCCTCGCGCCCGACGACGGGAGCGCGGGGCCCGCCGCGCGCCGCTTCATCGACTGCCGCCGGGTCCGGGCGCCCGCCGACGTGGCACGGGCGCTCCAGCTGCGATCGGGCGACGCCGTCGTCGAGGTGCGGCGCGTGCTGTCTTTCGGTGGCCGGCCGGTCGTGTTCGACGACCTGTGGCTGCCTGGGGTGCCGTTCCGCGGGCTGACCGCGGAGCGCCTGGCCGGCTATCGCGGGCCGATGTACCGCCTCTTCGAGGCCGAGTTCGGCGTGCCGATGGTGCGCGCCGACGAGCGGATCCGCGCCGTGGCGGCCGACGCGACGGCGGCCGGCGTGCTCGAGGTCCCGCCCGGCACGCCGCTGCTGAGCGTGGAACGCGTCTCCTTCACGTACGGCGACAAGCCCGTCGAGCTGCGCCGTGGCCTCTACCACACGGCGGCTCACCACTACCGCAACCAACTGCTCTGAGCGACACACCGAAGGGGTCGGCTCCACCGGCGTCAGCGCCTCGTCACGTCACCGCCTTGAAATACACTCGTCCGGCTGTACCGGATGTACCCAGGACCCTTCCCATGTCCGACACGATCAAGCAGCGAGCGAGCTATCGCAACATCCACGTCACCCAGATCCTGAAGTACCGATTGCCCCCTGCGGGCATCGTGTCGATCCTGCACCGGGTCAGTGGCGCGCTGATGTTCCTGCTGCTGCCGCTGGTCATCTGGCTGTTCGACCAGAGCGTCACCTCCGAGATCAGCTACGAGCGCTTCGCCAGCGCGTTCCACCAGGGCATCGGGTTCGTGCCCGGGTTGGTCGTCAAGCTGGCCGTCCTGGGCCTGATCTGGGCCTACCTGCACCACTTCATCGCCGGCGTGCGCCACCTGTGGATGGATGCGACGCACGCGGTGACCAAGGAGTTCGGTCGCTCGTCGGCGCTGTTCACCCTCGGGGCCAGCCTGCTGCTCACCGTGGTGCTCGGCTGGCGCCTGTTCTTCTGACTGCGGGGCCTGACATGACGCAGAACTACGGATCCAAGCGTATCGTCGTCGGCGCGCACTACGGCCTGCGCGACTGGCTGTCGCAGCGGGTCACCGCCGGGCTGATGGCCCTGTTCACGCTGGTCCTGATCGTCCAGGTGCTGCTGCCGGGCGAGATGGGCTACGACAAGTGGGCCGGCATCTTCTCGGCCCAGTGGATGAAGGTGCTGACCTTCGTCACCATCGTCGCGCTGGCCTGGCACGCGTGGGTCGGCGTGCGCGACATCTGGATGGACTACGTGAAGCCAGTGGCGGTGCGGCTCGTGCTGCAGGTGTTCACCATCGTCTGGCTGGTGGGATGCGCCGGCTGGATGATCCAGGTGCTGTGGAGACTCTGAGATGGCAGTACAAGTGACCAAGCGCAAGTTCGACGTCGTCATCGTCGGGGCCGGCGGCTCCGGCATGCGCGCCTCGCTGCAACTCGCGCGCGCGGGGCTGAACGTGGCGGTCCTGTCGAAGGTGTTCCCCACGCGCTCGCACACGGTGGCTGCGCAAGGCGGCATCGGCGCGAGCCTGGGCAACATGTCCGAGGACAACTGGCACTACCACTTCTTCGACACCGTCAAGGGCTCCGACTGGCTCGGCGACCAGGACGCGATCGAGTTCATGTGCCGC
>JALOSQ010000173.1 GCA_025458335.1 Ideonella sp. | reverse complement strand
CCGGAGATCGGCGAGGACGACTGGAGCTTCTTCCACCACTGCTACACGCTCACCTACGAAGCGCATCGTTCGACGCCGTACCTGACGCGCGACTTCTTCGCGCGGATGGCGGCGACGATGCCGCAGCACTGGCTGATGTTCGTGGCCGAACGTGCGGGCCAGCCGATCGCGGCGTCGCTCGTGGCGATCGACCCGGACCGTCGCACTGCGTTCGGCCGGTACTGGGGGGCGACCGAGTACGTGCCGTGCCTGCACTTCGAGGCCTGCTACTACCAGCCACTGGCCTGGTGCCTGGCCAACGGCTTCACCCGGTTCGAGGGTGGGGCGCAGGGCGAGCACAAGATGGCGCGCGGGCTCCTGCCGGTGCAGACCCACTCGGCACACTGGCTGGCACACCCCGAGTTCTCGCGGGCGGTGGCCGACTACCTGGCGCGCGAGGGTCACGGCGTCGAGGCGTACCTCGACGAGCTGCACGAGCGGCAACCGTACAAGGCGTGCGGGCCGCCGGCCTGAATGTCGCCACGGTCGCCCTGCGCCGCCGGTACGGGCGCAAGGCGCACGGCGGCGGTCAGGGCGACCCGAAGTCGCCCGACCAGCCGATCACGAAGCGCTCGGGCTGCAGGTAGCGGCGCAGGGCCGCATTCACCTCGGCGAGGCTCACCCGCCGGATCGCGTCGTCGATCGCCTGCGAGCGCTCGAACGTGCGACCGAGGTAGAGGTTGGTCGCCCACGCCTGCGCGACCTGGGCGTCCTGCGCGCGCGCGAGCCGGCGGAATGCGAGCAAGCCACGCCGCGCCTGGTCCAGCTCCTGCGCGGTGAAGCCCTCGCGCAAGGCACGACGGATCTCGTCGAAGAACGCAGCCTCGACCCGCGCCCGGTTCTGCGGCGCGTAGATCGCGCTGGCCGTCCACAGCGTGTTCGCCTCGAACGAGCTCCATGACAGGCTCGAGCGGACGTCGTACGAGAGACCCTCGCGCTCGCGGATGCGAGCCCACAGCCGTGAGTCGCCGCCGCCGCCCAGCAGGTGGTTGGCCATCAGCAGCGGCACGAAGTCCGGGTGTGTGTCGTTCACAGGCAGTGCCAGTTGCACCATCAGGTGCGCGTTCTGCTTGTCGGGCGTACGCAGCTCAAGCCGCGTCGGCGCCACCTCGATCAACGGCTGCGGCACGCGGCGGAACGGCTCGCCCGAGGGCCAGCCCGCAAACGCGCGGGCCAGCACGTCGCGCACCGCCGCCGGGTCGAAGTCGCCCACCGCGGCGAACTCCCCGGTCGAGGCGCCAATGAAACGTCGGTGGAAGTCGCGCAAGCGCCCGGCGTCGAGTGCGCGCAAGTCGGCCTCGACCTGCTCGAAGCTGCGGACGTGCCGGACATCGCCGGTGGGGTAAGGGTTGCCGTGGCGCGCGATGGCATTCGCCAGCATCGCGCCGGGGTCCTTGCGGTCCTGCTCGAGGGCGCCCAGGGCCTGGCGGCGGAACTCCTCGAGCGCCTCGGGAAGGAACGCCGGCTCCTTCAGCAGCTCCGCGAGCAGCTCGAGGGCGGCTGGCAGGTGCTCCCGCCGGGACTGCAGGCGCGCGGTCAGCACGCCGTCGCCGACGCCGACGGCAAGCTCGGTGCGCAGCTGGTCGAGCCGGTCCTGGATCTGCTCGCGGTCGAGCCTCCGCGTGCCCTTGGTCAGCAGGGCGCCGACCGCCGCCGGCACCGAGCCGATATCTGCGAGCGTCCGCTCGTCGCCGAAGCGCAGGGTCAGCACGGCGTGCGCGGTGCCGCCGCGGGCGCCCTTGGGAAGCAAGGCGGCGCGCAGACCACCGATCGAGACCCGCTCGGTCCTCGCATCGAGCGTGGCCGGGGTGGGGTCGAACGCCTCGACGGCGGCGGCGGCCGGGGCCGGTCGCAACTGCGCGACCTCACGAGCGACGTCGACGCGGGCGGGCGGCGGCGCGCGTCGCGGCTCGCGCGTCGGCACGTAGGTGGCGAGCGATCGGTTGCTGGCCAGCAGGTAGTCGCGCGCAACGCGCCGAACGGTATCGAGCGTCACCTGGCGGACGCGATCGCGCTGCAGGAAATAGGCACGCCAGTCCCCCTGGGCAATCGCCTCGGACATGGCCATGCCCACGGCCTCGGGATCGGTGAAGGCCGTCTCCCAGGCCTTGAGCCACTTGGTCCGCGCCCGCTCGAGCTCCTCGGCCGTGAGCGGCTCGGCGTCGAGCCCCTCGATCACCTCGAGCATGGCCTGCGTGGCGGGCTGCGGGTCCTGGCCGGGCGTCAGCTGAAGCCCGAACACCACGAAACCGGGGTCGGCCAGGCCGGCGGCCCAGCCGAAGCTCGCCGCGGCCAGCCCGCGCTCGGTCAGCCGCTTGTGCAGCCGGCCCGAGGGCTGGTCGCCCAGCGCGCTGGCCAGCAACTCCATCGCCGCGAAGTCCGGGTGCAGCCCTGGCGGAGCGCGGTAGCCCGAGAAGACCGCCGGCGTGCCACCGACGCGCCTCAAGGTGACGCTGCGCTCGCCGTCCTGGGCCGGGTCCAGCGTGTAGAGGGTCGGCAGCACGCGGCGGGGCCGCGGGATCGGGCCGAAGCTCTCGGCCACCCAGCGGCGCACCTGGGCGTCGTCGAACGCGCCGGCGATCACGAGGGTCGCGTTGTCGGGCTGGTAGTAGGTCCGGTAGAAGGCCTGCAGGCGCGGGATGTCGACGTTCTCCACGTCCGAGCGCGCGCCGATCGTGTCGTTCGAGTAGTTGTGCCAGTCGAACATGATCGCCAGCAGGCGCTGGAACAGGATGCCCTGGGGGTTGTTCTCCCCCATCTCCATCTCGTTGCGGACGACGGGCATCTCGGCCTCGAGGTCGCGGCGCGCGATGAAGCTGTTGACCATCGCGTCGGCCAGCCAGCCGAGGTACCAGCGCAGGTTGTCCTCGTTCGCCGCGAAGGTCGCGGTGTAGTTGGTGCGGTCGAACCAGGTGGTGCCGTTGGCCGCGAGCCCACGGCGGGTGAACTCGGGCCAGACGTCGGGGTGGCGCTTCGAGCCCTTGAAGAGCAGGTGCTCGAGCAGGTGCGCCATCCCGGTCTCGCCGTAGCCCTCGTGGCGGCTGCCGACGCGGAACGTGAGGTTGACGGTCGTGGTGGGCTTGCTGCCGTCCGGGATCAGCAGCACCTGCAGGCCGTTGGGCAGCTGCAGCTCGGTCACGCCCTCGAGGGTGCGGACCTCGGTCAGCACACCGGCCCTGGCAGGCGCCTGGCGGCGACCGGCGTCGGGTCGGCCGATCGCGCCGGCAGACGCGGGCGGCGAGGATGCCACCGCCGCCGTGCCCGTGGCCACGGCCGTGGCCGACGCCAACCCATCCGCCCGATCCGCCGCGAGGACGCCGACGCCTGCCAGCGCCAAAGAGAGCCCCGCGACGCCCGCCCGGGTCGCGCGTCGGACCCGCGCCAACGCGAGGCGCAGGCTCGGCAGTGGCGGCGGGACCGTCGTTGCTTCGGTCGTCACACCCGAAAGTCTAGGCGGCCCCGTCGGTCCGGCACCGCCCTGTGGGATTGGCAACCTGCGCGGGCACCGCGCGGTACCGGCTCAGGTGCCGGCCGTCTTCGCCTTGGCCGCCTGGTAATTGGCGATGCCGCCGGTCACCTCGGCCTTGGCCGCGGCCGTGTCATCCCAGCCGACGACCTTGACCCACTTGCCGGGCTCGAGGTCCTTGTAGTGCTCGAAGAAGTGCTGGATGGTCGCCAGCCGGGCCGGGTTCAGGTCGCCGATCGTCTTCCACTGCGAGTACAGGGGCAGGATCTTCGTCGTGGGGACCGCGAGCAGCTTGTTGTCGCCGCCGGCCTCGTCCTGCATCTTGAGCACACCCAGAGGACGGCAGGCGACCACCACGCCGGGGATCAACGGCACCGGCGTGATGACCAGCACGTCGACCGGGTCGCCGTCGTCGGCCAGGGTCTGCGGGATGTAGCCGTAGTTGCACGGGTAGTGCATCGCCACCGTCATGAACCGGTCGACGAACAGCGCGCCCGACTCCTCGTCGACCTCGTACTTGATCGGATCGGCGTTCATCGGGATCTCGATGATCACGTTGAACTCGTCGGGCGCCTTGGCGCCAGGGGTCACGTTGTGCAGGCTCATGGAGGTCCTTCAGTCGGGGGTGGCGGCCCGTGGGGAATCCGCCTGGGGCAAACCCGCATTCTAGGAAGCGCCCTTGCGATGCTCTGACGACCGCGGCAGGGCGGCCGCCGGCAAGGCCCCGGGTTTGCAGGACCGGCCCCACTGGAAAACCCGCCCCCGCTGTCGCCAAGAAGCGACGCGGCGACCGGTAGCATCTTGCGGATTGCTCGAGAGCGGCCCCGCACGAGAAGGCCGCAGGGTCGAATAACGCACGAACGAGGAAGGAGAAGTTCCGATGTCTCCCATGATGGCGCTGTACCTGGCGCTGGCTTGCGGTGTGGCCGCCGTGATCTACGGATTCGTCCAGCGGTCGTGGATCCTGGGCCAGGACGCGGGCAATGCCCGCATGCAGGAGATCGCCGGCGCGGTGCAACAGGGCGCTGCCGCCTACCTGTCCCGGCAGTACAAGACGATCGCCATCGTCGGCGTTGTCCTCGCGGTGCTGATCCTCGTCTTCCTGGACGTCAAGACCGCGATCGGCTTCGTGCTCGGCGCGGTGCTCTCGGGCGCATGCGGGTTCATCGGAATGAACATCTCGGTGCGCGCGAACGTGCGCACCGCGCAGGCCGCGACCAAGGGCATCGGCCCGGCGCTCGACGTCGCCTTCAAGGGCGGCGCGATCACCGGGATGCTCGTGGTGGGCTTGGGCCTGATCGGGGTCGTGCTGTTCTTCTGGTGGGTGACTGGCGGCACGATGCCCACCGGCGACCAGACCCTGTCGCAGGTGCTCAAGCCGATGCTGGGCCTGGCGTTCGGCTCGTCGCTGATCTCGATCTTCGCGCGTCTGGGTGGCGGCATCTTCACCAAGGGGGCCGACGTCGGCGCCGATCTGGTCGGCAAGGTCGAGGCCGGCATCCCCGAGGACGACCCGCGCAACCCGGCGGTGATCGCCGACAACGTGGGCGACAACGTGGGCGACTGCGCCGGCATGGCGGCCGACCTGTTCGAGACCTACGCGGTGACCTTGATCGCCACGATGGCGCTCGGCGCGATCATCCTCGTCGGTGCACCGATGGCCGGCGTGACCTACCCGCTCGCGCTGGGCGGCGTGTCGATCATCGCGTCGATCGTCGGCTGCTACTTCGTCAAGGCCAAGCCCGGCATGAAGAACGTGATGCCGGCGCTGTACAAGGGCCTGATCGTCTCGGGCGTGCTGTCGCTGATCGCGTTCTTCTTCGTCACGCAGGCGATGTTCCCGAACCCGGT
>JALOSQ010000172.1 GCA_025458335.1 Ideonella sp. | reverse complement strand
CAACGACAACGCGGTGATGCACACGATCGCCTCGAAGCTCACGGAGCTCGAGATGAAGGCGGTTGCGAGCTACGTGAGCGGCCTGAAGTAGCGCAACGCCGCGCCTCGAACGAGCGGTCCCAAGAAAGACGCCCGCCGGAGGCGGGCGCTTGGACGTCCGGGCGCCAGGGCCGAGTCATCGGCCCTGCCGTGATCCCTGCGGCCCGGCGGCCGCGAGGCCTCACACCGCCAGCATGTCGGCCCAGATGTTGTCGGCCCACGAGAGCGCATAGCGGCCTTCGACCTGGTTGGCCGCCACCGACACGCCGCCGGAGCCCGGCACCGTCTTGAACGTCTTGTCGGCCGCGTCGTACTGGTGAACCGACGCCACGTGGATGACGTCGCGCTGGGTGACGAAGCTGTAGCAGGTGTTCATCACCACCGGCGTCGCGCTGACCGGCTCCCCCTTGAGCAGCTGGATGATCGCCGCAGCGGCCACCTTGGCGTGCTGGTTGGCCATGTGGCCGGACTTGGGCATGGCCGGGCCCGGAAAGGTCGCGTCGCCGAGCACGTGCACGCCAGGCAGAGCGGCCGACTCCATCGTCAGCCAGTTCACGCCGACCCAGCGGTTGTTCACCGTGATGAGCCCCGCAGTGCGCGCCAGGTCACCCGCGCGCTGCGGCGGGATCACATTGAGCACGTCCGCCTTGACGTCCTCGAAATCGAACTTCGCCGTCGTGCCGGAGACCTCGCGCAGCGTGGCGTTGGGCCGGTACTCCAGGATGCCCTGGTAGTGCTGCGCCCAGGCGCGCTCGAACAGCGCCTTCTTCGACTGGACCTCCGGGTTTGCGTCGAGCACCAGCAGCTTCGACTTCGGCTTGGCGGTCTTCAGGTAGCTCGCGATCATGCAGGCGCGCTCGTACGGACCGGGCGGGCAGCGATACGGGGTGCGGGGGATCGACATCGCCATCACGCCGCCGTCCGGCATGGCTTCGAGCTGACGGCGCAGTGCCACGGTCTGCGGACCGGCCTTCCAGCTGTGCGTGACGCGGCCACTGTCGAGCGCCGCCGCAAGCCCCCCGATGTCGTCGAGCATGAAGTCGATGCCGGGCGACACGACCAGCCGGTCGTACACGATTTCGCCACCGCCGGCCAGCCGGATCTTCTTCGCCGACGCGTCGATCGCGGTGACCTCGCCCTGGACGACCCTGATGCCCATCGCCTTGAGGCCGTCATAGCCACGCGTGACGTCACCGATCTGGCGGTAGCCGCCGATCACGAGATTCGAGATCGGGCACGAGACGAAGGTCGCGTTGCGCTCGACCAGGGTCACGTCGATGTTGGGCTGCCACATCTTCAGGTAGCGAGCCGCAGTGCTGCCGCCGAAACCGCCTCCCACGACGACGACGCGGCCCAGCGACGGACCGCTGCTCGAGGTGGCGCAGCCGGTCAGGGCAAGGCCGCCGAGCGCGGCGCCGGCGCCGAGCAGGCGCCGGCGGGAGACGGAGGATTCGATCGAGTGGTTCATCGTGCGTCTCGTCGGTGTAGCCCTTGACGATCTGGTGCATGATCGTCGCGGGTTGCGCGCCGCTGCGGAAGTCCGCCAGCTGCGCCAACAGCTTCTCTGCCGACACGCCGGCCAGCGACTTCATGTCTCCCCGCGCCTGGCCGTTGGTGCCGTGGCAATTGGCGCAGGTGGCCGCCAGGTTGCGAGCGAGGTTCGCGTCCTGGGCGACAGCCCATGGCGATGCGGTGGCGAGGATCGCGGCGAGCGCGGCGATGCGGCGGCGATATGGCAAGGCAGTCTCCTGGATCGGCGCCCTGACGGCGGGCGCCGGGATTGTGCGATGCGCCGACCGTTCTTGCAGGAGGGTCTGCCTGGGGGTTCCCCTGGCCGCGGCGACCGGGCGCGGCTGGGGACGGCGCCCGGTGAAGCGCCCCGATCGGCTGCCCGCCTTCGCCCGGCCCGCGCGCGGGCGCCCGGAGCCGATCAGGCCGCCTTGGCCTTGGCGGCCGCCTTCTTGGCCGGCGCCCGCGGCGCGCGTGGCTCGAACTCGAAACCGACCTTGCCAGCCTTCGCGTCCCAGACCAGGAAGGCCTTGAACTTGCGGCGGGTCTTGTTGGAGACGAAGCCGTCGAGCAGGTCGGTGCGGCCCGTGGCCAGCAGCTTGGAGGCCTGCTCCTCGCTCACCGGCTGCTGCAGGATGATCTTGCCGGTCTTGAAGTCGCAGGTGACGCGTTCGCCCACCGCGTGCTCGCAGACGTAGTTCGAGCCGTGCTCGAACACGCGGCCGGCGCATTTCGGGCAGGCCCCGAGGCTGCGGACGCCGCTGAAGTCCACCGGCTCGCCATCGGCCTCGCCCTGGCGGGCCGCGTCGCCGAAGTCGAACTCGAGCTTCCAGTTGTCGTCTCGAACGCGCGTCCGCCCGGGATCTTGCTGATCGAGAACCCGCAGCCGGCCGATTGCCCGTCGGCGCCGGTGCAGGCGAAGCGCCGGTAGTTCTCCTTGACCACGCCGCCGCACTTCGGGCACGGCGTGGCCAGCGTCGCGTAGTCGCCCGGGATCGTGTCGCGGTCGTAGCTCTTGGCCTTGGTGACGATGCGCTCGGCCATCTGCGCGATCTCGCGCATGAAGGCCTCGCGCTTGAGTCGCCCGTGCTCCATCTCGGCCAGCTGGTACTCCCAGTTGCCGGTGAGCTCGGGCCGGGTCAGGTCCTCCACGTCCAGGCCACGCAGCAGCGTCATCAGCTGGAAGGCCTTGGCCGTGGGGATCAGGTCGCGGCCGTCGCGCACCATGTACTTCTCGGTGAGCAGGCCTTCGATGATGGCAGCGCGCGTGGCCGGCGTGCCCAGGCCCTTCTCGGCCATCGCCTCGCGAAGCTCGTCGTCGTCGATCAGCTTGCCCGCGCCTTCCATGGCCGACAGCAACGTGGCCTCGGTGAAGCGCGCCGGCGGGCGGGTCTTGAGCGCGACCACCTCGACCGCGTCGGTGGCCACCGTCTCGCCCGGCGTCACTGGCACGAGCGTGGCGTCCTCGTCCTGCAGTTCGCGCCCGTAGACCGCGAGCCAGCCGGGGTTCGTCAGCACCTTGCCATTGGTCTGGAAGTGATGCGTGGTGGCGGGCGCCTTCGCCTTGGCGTCGGCCGGCACGTCGACCTTGCTGATGCGGGTCGTCACCTGGAACTCGGCCGCGGGGTAGAAGACGGCCAGGAAGCGCTTGACCACCAGGTCGTACAGCTTGGCCTCGATCTCGGTCAGCGAGCTCGGCGGCTGCGTGGTCGGGATGATCGCGAAGTGGTCCGACACCTTGGCGTTGTCGAACACGCGCTTCGTCGGCTTGATGTAGCCGTCGTTGATCGCCTTGCGTGCGTGCTGCGACAGCGTGCGCAGGGGCCCCGGCAGGTCCTCGTCGGCCAGCATCGCGACGGTCTTCTTGACGACCGGCAGGTAGTCCTCGGGCAGCGCGCGGCTGTCGGTGCGGGGGTACGTCAGCACCTTGTGCTTCTCGTACAGCGCCTGCGCGAGCGACAGTGTCGTCTTGGCCGAGAAGCCGAAGCGCGAGTTGGCCTCGCGCTGCAGCGTGGTCAGGTCGTAGAGCAGCGGCGAGCTCTGGCTGCTGGGCTTGGACTCCTCCGTCACCGTGGCGGGGCGGCCGCGGCAGGCTGCCGCGATCGCCTCGGCGCGCTCGCCGTCCCACAGGCGGTCGGCGCGGGCGTCGGGATCGGCGCCCTCGGTCTTGTCCTTCTTCCAGGCCGGGTCGAACCACTTGCCGTCGTAGGCGCCGGCCGCCGCCCCGAAGCTCGCCTTCAGCTCCCAGTAGGGGCGCGCCACGTGCTTGCGGATCTTCTCCTCGCGCTCGACGACGATCGACAGCGTGGGCGTCTGCACGCGGCCGACGGTGGTCAGGTAGAAGCCGCCGTCGCGCGAGTTGAACGCGGTCATCGCGCGGGTGCCGTTGATGCCCACCAGCCAGTCGGCCTCGCTGCGGCTGCGGGCCGCGTCGGCCAGGCCGCGCATCTGCTCGTCGGAGCGAAGCGCGTCGAAGCCGTCGCGGATCGCCTGCGGCGTCATGCTCTGCAGCCACAGCCGCCGCACCGGCTTGCCCAGCGGCTTCTTGGGCGTGCCCGCGTACTGCTCGATCAGGCGAAAGATCAGCTCGCCCTCGCGGCCCGCGTCGCAGGCGTTGATCAGCTCGGTCACGTCCTTGCGCTTGGCCAGCTTGACGACCGCGTTCAGCCGCGCCTTGCCCTTGTCGATGGGCGCCAGGTCGAAGTGCGGCGGAATGACGGGCAGGTGCGCGAAGCTCCACTTGCCGCGCTTGACCTCGAACTCCTCTGGGGCCTTGATCTCGACGAGGTGTCCGACCGCACTGGTCACCACGTAGCGCTCGTTCTCGAAATGGTCTGCGTGCTTCTCGAACTTGCCGGACACCGGGGTCAGCGCGCGCACGATGTCCTGCGCCACGCTCGGCTTCTCGGCAATGATCAGGGCCTTGGTCATGGGCAGTCGATGAGGGTGCAGTGAGTGTGGTGAGTCACGATACAGGCGGGGTTCCGGGCGGGGACCTGTCGGGCCCTGCCTACAATCCGGACGCTCTCGCGCGCACGTGCGCACGCGCGCGCCCCTGATTCCAATGTACAGAAACGCAGATTCCAAGGCAGACCGGGCAGCCGAGGCCTCGGCTCCGGCGACGCCCGCCGGGCGCGGCCGGCGCATCCAGGTCCGGCGCTCCGGCGTCCACGGCCGCGGGGTGTTCGCCGTGCAGCGCATCGCCAAGGGCGAGACCATCATCGAGTACACCGGTGAGGTCATCACCTGGAAGGAGGCGCTGCGGCGCCACCCGCACGACCCGTCCGATCCCAACCATACCTTCTACTTCCACATCGATGACGGGCGCGTGATCGATGCCAAGTTCGGCGGCAATGCGGCGCGCTGGATCAACCACGCCTGCGAGCCGAACTGCGAGGCCGACGAGACCGACGACGGCCGGGTGTTCATCAAGGCCCTGCGGGTGCTGCAGCCGGGCGAGGAACTGTTCTACGACTACGGCCTGATCATCGACGAGCCGTACACGCCCAAGCTCAAGAAGCAGTTCGAATGCCGTTGCGGTTCGCCGCGCTGCCGCGGCACCATGCTGGCGCCCAAGCGCGGTCGCTCGGCCCCCGGCTCGCGCTGAAGGCCCGATCGATGCCCCTGGCGTCCAGCCGCCCACCCGGAGCCCGCCGGTGACTCGACCCCATCGGCGGTCCCTGCCCGGAGCCTGCTCTTGACCCACGACGAGCAACGCCAGTCCTGGGGAACCGAGGCGCTGTGGCACCGGTTGATGCCGCTGCTGCCCGGCCTGAGCATCGAGGTCATCGAGCGCACCGACTCCACCAACAGCGAGTTGCTCGCCCGAGCGCGGGTGCGCCCCGACCTTCAGCCCGAGACCGAGGCCGCACTGGTGCATCGCCGCGTCGAGAGCGGGGGCTTTGGGCGCCGCGCGGTCGATGCGCAGCCCTGCCTGCTGGTGGCCGAGCAGCAGACCGGCGGTCGAGGTCGCCAGGGGCGCGCGTGGATTTCCGAGCGCGGGGCCTCGTTGACCTTCTCGCTCAGCCTGCCGCTCGCCCCGGCCGACTGGTCCGGGCTGTCGCTGGCGGTCGGGGTCGCCCTGGCCGACGCGCTCGAGCCGATCGACGCCGGGGCCCGGCCCCGGCTGCGGCTCAAGTGGCCCAACGACTTGTGGCTGGTGGAGGCCGATCCGGTGACCGGCGACGAAGCCGTCTCCCTCGGGCGCAAGCTCGGGGGCATCCTGATCGAGACGGTCGGTGGCGGCGGCGGCCGCGACGGGCGCCGCCAGGCGGTGATCGGCATCGGGCTGAACATCGGACCCCTCGGTCCGCCCGAAGGCCACGGCGAGTGGCTCGCGAGCTATGCCTGCCTGCGCGAGCTCGACCCTGCCATCACGCCGGCCCAGGCGCTCGCCCGGGTGGCCGAGCCGCTCGCGCGGACCCTGCTCGAGTTCGAGCTGCACGGCTTTGCCCCGTTCGTCGCGCGCTTCGCGCGACGTGACCTGCTCGCCGGCCGGCGCATCCGCAGCACCGCCCGCGAGGCGCCGGAGGGGCTGGCCCTCGGCGTGGCCGACAACGGCGCCCTGCGCGTGCACACCCAGCAGGGCGTGGTCGAGCTGTCGGCCGGCGAGGTGACGGTGCGGCCCGAAGGGGCGCCGATCTCGGCGCCCGCGCCACTCGACGACGGGCAGGGTTGAAGGCTCGCGACGGCCGATGGTGCGACTCGTCGTTGCCGCGTTGCTGGTGGCCAATCTCGGCTACTACGGCTGGACCCAGGGCTGGCTGGCCGGTTGGGTGTCCGCCTCGCCGATGGGTGATCGCGATCCGGGCCGGCTGGCCCAGCAGGTGAATCCGGACGCGGTGGTCGTGCTGACGCCCCAGGCGGCCACGGCCCTGAAATCCGCGGCAGCGCCCGAGCCGGCACTGGCCTGCCTGGAGGCTGGCCCCTTCGACGACGCGCAGATCGAGGCCGCCGAGGCCGCGCTGGCCGCGCTCGTGCCGGCCGGCCACTGGGCGCGCGTGCCCAGCACGGTGCCTGGGACCTGGATCGTCTACATGGGCAAGTTCCTCGACGAGGAGACTTTCCAGCGAAAGCAGGGCGAGCTTCGGCGGCTGCGGGTGCCGTTCGAACGGGTCACGAGTCCGCCGGCCCTCGTGCCGGGACTGGCGCTGGGCCGATACGAGTCGGAGGCGGCCGCGACCCAGGCGCTCGCCGACCTCGCGCCGCGCGGCGTGCGCACCGCGCGGACGGTCCAACTCGCCGCGCCGCGCGCCACGTACCTGCTGCGCGTCGAGGGCGCCGAGCCGGTGCTGGCGCGGCAGGTGCTGGGGCTGCGCGACGAGGCGCTGGGCAAGGGCTTCGCCCGCTGCGCGCGGCCGGCTTCGCCCGGCTGACCGCCCGACATCGCGCTGCGGGTTCTCCGCGGCTCGGCGGCGACTTCACGCCGGCCGGCGGCGCACGCCTCGCAGTGCGAGCGCGGCACCGGCCAGGGCCAGCAACCATCCGGCACCCAGGGCGCCGCCACCACCCCCGCCGACGCTGGGGGGTGGGGGCGTGACGACCGGCGGCACGCCGGTCGCGGCCGCCTGCACGGCGGCTCGGGCATCCAGCAGGCCGGCGCCGCAGGTCGCGGTGGTGCAGTAGCACTCGTCCTGCTCGGTCGCCCCTGGCGCCTGGCAGAACGGCGTTCCGGGGTCTGCACCCGCGGCGGGAAAGGGCCGAGCACTGGCTTGCAGGAACGATCGCACCTGGGCCGCCGTGAGCGCCGGGTTGGTCGAGAGCATCAGCGCCGCCACGCCGGCGGCGAGCGGCGATGCGAAGCTGGTGCCGACCGCGAAATCGCTGCCGCCAGTGGTGTAACGGTCCGAGCCTGCCACGGGAGTCGTCGTGCCGGCGTTGGTCGTGGACAGGATCGGGTACAGGCACGAACCCGCCAGGTTGACGCAATTGCCCGCCGGCGCGGCGATCGAGATGTCGGCGCCGAGGGCGGAGTAGCCGACCTTGGTGCCGATGTGCCGCACGCCAGCCACGCCGATCGCGCCGGGGCAATTGGCCGGCGAGGTCGAGGCCAGCCCGATGTTGCCGGCGGCCGCCACCACCACTGCGCCGCCGGCGGTGGCTGCGCTCACCGCCGTCTGCAGCGCGCTGCCACCGAGGCTGAGGTTGATGACCCGGGCAGGATCCGGATTCAGCGGCACGCCCGGCACCGCGAGGCCGGCGGCCCAGCGGATGCCGGCCGCGATGTCCGAGGTGTAGCCGCCGCACTTGCCGAGCACGCGCACCGGCAGCAGGGCAATGCCGCGCCCGACGCCGGCCATGCCGAGGCCGTTGCTCGAGACGGCGCCGATCAGGCCGGCGACCTGCGTGCCGTGCCATGAACTGGCTGGCTCGGGCGCGCAGTTGGTGAACGCGGTCGGGTTGGCCGCGATCTCGGCGGGGGTCAGGAAGTCGCCGGGGTCGCTCGGGTCGGCGTCACGCCCGTCGTCGTCAGAAGCAGTCCCGAAGTTCGTGCCTACGCCGCCGTTCAACGCGTCGTCCGGCGAAATCATGTCGTAGCCCTGCAGCATCCCGCCCGACGCGCGCGTCGGCAGGTCCGGATGGTCGAACCGGATGCCGGTGTCCAGCACCGCGACGACGATGCG
>JALOSQ010000171.1 GCA_025458335.1 Ideonella sp. | reverse complement strand
GCGCGCCGGCCGCGCCCATCGCGCCGCCCTCGGTGGGCGTGGCGATGCCCAGGAAGATCGTGCCCAGCACCAGGAAGATCAGCAGCAGCGGCGGGATCAAGACGAAGGTCACCTGCCGCGCGAGCTTGGACAGCAGGCCCAGCCCGCTGAAGCGGTCGATCACCGCCACCAGCCAGGCGAAGAAGATCGCGCCCATCAGCGACATGACGACCTTCTCGTCGGTCGGCGGCGTGATCGTCGGGTCGCCGCCGAGCAGCCCCTTGACCTGCGGCCAGTAGACGAACAGTGCGTAGCCCACCGCGGCCGAAGCCGCGGCCAGGACGCCAAGCGACTTGTGGCCCGTGTTGCCGTTGGCCTCGTGGTAGATGAGCGCCTCGGGCGGCAGCGCCGGCACCCACTTGGGCCGCACCACGGCGAGCACCAGCATCGCGAACACGTAGATGCCCACCAGCAGGAACGCCGGGACAAAGGCAGCCTTGTACAGGTCGCCGACCGACTGCCCCAGCTGGTCGGCAATCACGATCAGCACGATCGATGGCGGGATGATCTGCGCCAGCGTGCCCGAGGCCGTGATCACGCCTGCTGCCAGCGGCCGGTTGTAGGCGTAGCGCATCATGATGGGCAGGCTGATCAGGCCCATCGAGATCACCGACGCCGCCACCACGCCGGTGGTGGCGGCCAGCATGGCGCCCACCACGATCACGGCGATCGCCAGGCCCGAGCGCATCGGCCCGAACACCTGGCCGATCGTCTCGAGCAGGTCCTCCGCCATGCGGCTGCGCTCGAGGATCAGTCCCATGAACGTGAAGAAGGGGATCGCGAGCAGCACGTCATTGCTCATGATCCCGTACAGGCGCAGCGGCAGCGCGTTGAAGAACACCGCGGGCACGATGCCCATCTCGACGGCAATCCATCCGAACACGATGCCGGTGGTGGCCAGCCCGAACGCCACCGGGAAGCCGGTCAGAAGGAAGACGAGCAGCGCCGCGAACATCAGCGGCGCGAGGTTGGCAGCGATCCAGGTCACGGGCGGCCTCCCGTCGTGTCGCCGACCTTCGCCGCCAAGGCGGCAGCCGCTTCACGCGCCTCGCGCTCCTCCTGCTCGCGCTGCATCTCATGCAAGAACACCTCGTCGGCGGTCTCCTCGGGCTTGGCGTGCGGGTCGGGACCGGCCCCCGCCAGGAACGCGATTCGCTTGAACAGCTCCGAAGCCGACTGCAGCGCCAGCAGCGTGAACCCGATCGGCACGAGCGCATACAGCGGCCAGCGGATCAGGCCGCCGGGGTTGGCCGAGACCTCGCCGGTCTCGATGGCCCGGCCCACCGAGGGCAGCGAGGTCCACACGATGAAGATGCACAGCGGGATCAGGAACACGCCGATCCCGATCACGTCGATCCAGACCTGAACCTTGCGCGGAAGCTTGCCGGCCAGCACGTCGATGCGCACGTGCTGGTCGTGCAGGAAGACGTAGCCCGCGCCCAGCGTGAACACGGCCGCGAACAGGTACCACTGCGCCTCGAGGAACGCGTTCGAGCCAATGTCGAAGGTGTAGCGCACGAGGGCGTTGACGGTGCTGATCAGCACGGCGGCGAGCAGGAGCCAATAGACACCCCGCCCGATGCGTTCGGTGACCCAGTCGACGCCGCGACTGAAGGCGAGCAGCGCGTTCACGCGTGTCCCCTCGTGTTGGAAGGGCCGACGATGGATCGCCGGCCGGCCGGGGCGCACGGCCCCGGCCATTGTTTTCGTTGTCGTGACCCGCTCACCCCAGGCGATGCGCCCGCGCGCATCGCCCGGGGGCAGTCGGCGCGAAACGCGCCCCTGCCAGCGTCCTCAGCTCTGGCGCAGCACGCCGGCCATGAAGTCGTCGAACGAGTTCTCGGTGAAGCGCATCCAGCTGACCGCATCGCGCTGGAACGCGGCGTAGTGGTCGTGCATGCGCTTGAAGTTGGCGTTGCCCGCGCCGATCTCCTGGTACATCGTCTGCGACGCGCGGTAGAACGCCTCCATCACCGGCCGCGGGAACGGGCGCAGCTGGGTGCCGCCGGCAATCAGGCGACGCAGGGCAGGCGCGTTGCGGGCATCGTACTTGGCCATCATGTCGGCGTTCGACTCGTGCGCCGCCGCGGTGAAGATCTGCTGGTACTCCTTGGGCAAGGCGTTCCAGGACCGCTCGTTGACCAGCCAGCCCAGCGCCGCCCCACCTTCCCAGAAGCCAGGGTAGTAGTAGAAGCGCGCGACCTTGTTGAAGCCGAGCTTCTCGTCGTCGTAGGGGCCGACCCACTCGGTGGCGTCGATCGTGCCGCGCTCCAGCGCGGCATAGATCTCGCCACCCGGGATCTGCTGCGGCACCGCGCCCATCGCGCTCCACAGGCGGCCGCCCAGGCCCGGGATGCGCATCTTCAGGCCCTTCACGTCCTCTGGCGTGTTGACCTCCTTGCGGAACCAGCCGCCCATCTGCGCGCCGGTGTTTCCAGCCAGGATGTAGCGCATGTTCTGGCCCTTGAGCCAGTCGTTGAACAGCTTCTCGCCGCCGCCCTCGAGCCACCAGGCGTTGTGCTGGCGGAAGTTCATGCCGAAGGGGATGCAGGTCCCGAAGGCCCAGGTCGGATCCTTGCCGACGTAGTAGAAAGCCGCGGTGTGCGAGCACTCGACCGTGCCGGCCTGCACCGCATCGGCGGCCTGCGGCATCGGCACGATCTCGCCAGCCGGCGCCACGGTGATCTGGAACTTGCCGCCAGTGGCCTCGCTGATGCGCTTGGCCGCGTCTTCTGCCGCGCCGTAGATGGTGTCCAGGGCCTTCGGGAAACCCGACGAGCAGCGCCAGCGGATGGTGGGTTGCGCCTTGACGATGGCCGGGGCCCCGAGGATCGCGGCGCCGGTGCCGGCACCGACGGCCGCTTTGGACAGGAAGGAACGACGTTCCATGATGGAGTCTCCAGTTGGATCGAAGGGAGCAGGTGACTTACGCGGGGCGGCCACCGCATCCCCTCGGTGGCCGCCCGCCCGTCATGCCGCCCGCCGCACCCCGGGGATGTGGCAGGCACGCCTCGACAAGCTTCACGCCTACTTGTCTATGACAAGTGCAAGACTAGGCATCGACAAGATCTTCCCGAAGTCGAATACTTCGACAGTAGGGTTCGGATTTCTGGATGAATCAGGGTAAACGCTAGGCGTGTTCTCAACGCTCAATCTGAACTACAAGCACCTTCAGTACTTCTGGATGGTGGTCAAGGCCGGCGGCGTGGCGCGCGCCGGCGAGCGGCTGCACGTCACACCCCAGTCGATCAGCGGCCAGATCGGGCTGCTCGAGGAGACGATCGGCGAACCGCTGTTGCAGCGACAGGGCCGCCGGCTGGAACTGACCGAGGTCGGAAAGCTCGTGTTCGAGTACGCCGATCGCATGTTCTCGGCTGGCGAGGAGCTCAAGCTGGCCCTGCGCGACCGGCCACGCGGGCCGCGCGTGCAACTGCGCGTGGGCGTCGCGGACGTGGTGGTGAAGTCGCTTGCCTACCGCATGCTGAGCCCGGCACTCGACCTGCCGCAGCCACCGCGCCTGCTGTGCCGCGAGGGGCGGCTGGCGGACCTGCTCGGCGAGCTGGCGGTGCACCGCCTGGACCTGGTGTTGTCCGACCGGCCGATGCCGCCCTCGCTGAACGTGATCGGCTTCAACCACCTGCTGGGCGAGTGCGGCGTGACCTTCCTCGCGACCCGTGCGCTCGCGGAACGCCTGGGGCCGCGCTTTCCCCACAGCCTGCACGACGCGCCGATGCTGCTGCCGGGCGAGGATTCAGCCGTGCGCGCCCGGCTCATGCAATGGCTCGCCGACCAGCGCATCCTGCCGCGGGTGGTGGCCGAGTTCGAGGACTCGGCCCTGCTCAAGGCGTTCGGCGAGGCCGGCACCGGCGTGTTCGCGATGCCCTCCGTCGTGGTGCCGCGCGTGATGCACCAGTTCGACGTGGTGCCGGTCGGCCAGACGCACGAGGTCGTCGAGCAGGTGTATGCGATCTCGACCGAGCGGCGGATCAGCCATCCGGCGGTGGTGGCGATCGGCCAGTCGGCGCACCGCGCGTTCGAGGCGGCCGCCGAGCGCCCCGCGCCGCCCCGCTAGCACGGGGCGCGGCAGGCGCGCCGTGAATCCTCACGGCGCGCGCGGTGAGCACGCACGCCCGCCGCGACCGGGCGCGGCCTACGCTGCGTTCACCACGGTCGATGCCTCCAGGAGAAACCCATGCTCGAACCCCTGGCGCCGAGCCACCCGCCCTTGCCTGCGCGAGCCCCCGAACCCCTGCCAGACCGCAGCACGGTGGGTCCCGCCTCGTCCATGCCCGCGACCGCCCTGCTCGGCGCGGTGCTCGATGAGATCGACTACGGCGTGATGGTGGTCGACCCGTCCAGCGCCACCGTGCTGCACGCCAACCGGCTCGCGCTCGACGAGGTGCACGTGCAGCGCACGCTGCGCCTCACCGACAACCGCGTCGAGGCCGCCGACCCGGCGACGCGCCGGGCGCTCGAGGCCGCGCTGACCGCGGTGCGCCTGGGCCGTCGCAGCCTGCTGCGCCTGCCGCCGGCCGACGGGGGCGACGGCCGCGAGGTGCAGGCCTCGGTCGTGCCGCTCGCAGCCGAGGAGGGTTCGGTCCGCGCGCTGCTCGTGTTCGGCAAGCGACAGGTCGCGGACACACTGGCCGTGGGCTTCTTCGCCCGCGCGCACGCCCTCACGCCCACCGAGGATGCCGTGCTCGGCGCGCTGTGCCGCGGCCGCAAGCCGGCACAGATCGCGCAGGATCACGGCGTCGCGATCTCGACCGTGCGCACGCACGTCAACAGCATCCGGGTCAAGACCGGCACGGCGAGCATCCGCGAGCTGATCGGCCGCGTGTCGACCCTGCCGCCGATGGCGCCGGCGCTGCGGCGATGCGCGCACTGAACCCGGTCGCGCCGGGTCCGGCCGGCGGCGCTACAGTGACCGCTCCCGAGTGCGCATCGCCACCCCCGGCCCTGGCCCCCGTCGTGGGCTTCGGCCTGGCCCGGCTCGGGATGCTGCCGCCCATGCCGCCGCCCGACGCTGCCGACCGCCCCAGCCCCAGCCCCACGGCCGACCTGGCCGCGGTGCCCGAGGCCCTGCAGCCGCTCGCCGCGCGCGGCGAGCGCAAGCGCTTCCGCAAGGGCTCGCTGCTGGTCGAGGAAGGCGAGCGTGGCGACACGCTGTTCGTGATCCTGCAGGGGCGCGTCAAGGCGTTCTCGGCCGCGCCGCCCGATCGGTTCGGCCGCGACCCGGAGCGCGAGATCACCTTCGGCATCTACGGGCCGGGCGAGTACGTCGGCGAGATGAGCCTGGACGGCGGCCCTCGCTCGGCCAGCGTGGTGGCGCTGGAGCCGACCCTGTGCAGCGTGGTCACGCGCCACCGCTTGCGCGAGCACATCGC
>JALOSQ010000170.1 GCA_025458335.1 Ideonella sp. | reverse complement strand
GCCCGACAGGTCCCGGGGTAGACGCGCTCGACGTGCGGCTGCAGCGCCTCGCCACGTGCCCGCAGCACCGCTTCGATGTCGCGCCGCGAGCACGCGCACGCGAACGTGCGACCCGCGGCGCGCAGGCGCGCCAGCGCGGCCTCGTAGCGGTCGCTGCGGCTCGACTGGCGCCAGACGGGGCCGTCCGGGCGCAGGCCCAGCGCCTCGAGCTGGCCGAGGATCACCCGCGCATGCGCGGGCGTGCAGCGAGTCGTGTCGACGTCCTCGATGCGCACCAGCCAACGGCCTTCGTGGGCGCGGGCGTCGAGCCAGCTGCCGAGCGCCGCGACCAGCGAGCCGCGGTGCAGCGGGCCCGTGGGCGACGGTGCGAACCGGCCCACGTAGCGCCAGCGTCCGGTGCGGCCATCGTCCGGCATCGCAGGCCCCTGGGACGACACGAGGCGGCGACGCGCAGGGCCGGACCGTCAGGGTCCGGGCAGCGGGCCGGCCTGGCGTTCGATGAGGGCTCGGCGCGTGGCCGGGCTGCGCAACTGCTCGAGCCACCACTGCAGTGCGAGGCCGAGCGGCGCGCGCTGGCCGCGCGGGCCCGTGCCGCACCGCCAGGCATAGGCCAGCCGCGCGGTCGTCCGTGGCCGAAGGACGTCGCGCGCCACCAGACGCCCGGCCTCCAGGTGCGGCCGGGCGATCGGCTCGGGGAGGAAGCCGCAGCCCAGGCCCCGCAACTGGGCCTCGAGCTTGTCCCGCATGGTGGGCACCGTGAGCACGTCCTGCCCGGGCAGCAGGTTGACGGTGATCCGCGTCAGGCGCTGGGCAGAGTCGGCGACCGCGACCGCCCGGTGATGGACGAGCTCTGCATCGCTCAGCGGCGAGCCACCGGCGGCGAGCGGATGGTGGGGCGCCACGGCAAAGACGAACGACAGGTCGCCGAGCGGTTCCACGGCGACCTCGCCCGGTGGGGCGCCGTCGAAGCTCACGCCGATCGCCACGTCGGCCGCGCCGGTCACCAGGGCCTCCCATGTGCCCGCCAGCACCTCGGTGCGCAGGCGCAGCCGCGTGCCTGGCGAGTGGTCGGTGCCCTCGAGGCCGCGCACCGTCGGGCGCAGCGCATAGAACGCGTCGCACAGTTCGAACAGGGTGCTGCGCGACATGATGTCGTCGGCCGCGATCGTCAACTGGGTTTCCCAGCCGGTGCCGACCCGCCGCACGCGATTGGCCACGGCATCCACCTGCTCGAGCAGGCGCCGGCCTTCGTGCAGCAGCTCCGTGCCGGCCGGCGTCAGGCGGGCCTGCCGGCTGCGACGGTCGAACAGCAGCACGTCGAGCGCGTCCTCCAGCTGCCTGACGTTGTAGGTGAGGGCCGACGGCACCTTGCCGAGTTCGCGAGCCGCGGCGGCGAAGGAGCCGGTGCGGGCGATGGTGTCGATCATCGCCAGCGCCTCGGGCGTGAGCACGTTTCGGGCGGCGGGCATGCTTTCATCTTATTTGAATGCTCGCTTCAAGCACGGACGGCCGCAGGCCGCGCCGGCGTGTCCAACATGCGATCCTCGAAAGGAGGCCCTGCCATGATCACGATCCGTCGGCCGCGCCGACCACGGCTGGCTCGACAGCCGCCACAGCTTCTCGTTCGCGGATTACCACGACCCACGGCACATGGGCTTCGGCAACCTGCGGGTCATCAACGAGGACCGCATCGCGCCGGGGACCGGGTTCGGCACGCACGGCCATCGCGACATGGAGATCGTGAGCTACGTGCTCGACGGCGAGCTCGCCCACCAGGACAGCATGGGCAACGGTCGGCCGGGCGGCGCCCATGCCGGCGTGATCCGGCCGGGCGACGTGCAGCGGATGAGCGCCGGCACCGGCGTCCTGCACAGCGAGTTCAACCACGCCCAGGACCGCACGACGCACTTCCTGCAGATCTGGATCCTGCCGAACCGCATGGGGATCGCCCCGGGGTACGAGCAGAAGTCCTTCAGCGAGGCCGACAAGCGCGGTCGCTTGCGCCTGGTCGCGAGCCCGGACGGTCGCGACGGCTCGGTCACGATCCACGCGGACGCCTCGATCCGGGCCGGACTGTTCGAAGGCGGCGAATCCACCGTGCTGCCCATCGATCCGGGCCGCCTGGCCTACCTGCACGTCGTACGCGGCGAGATCGTCGTCAATGGTCATCGGCTGTCGGCCGGCGACGCCGCCAAGTTCGACGGCGAACGCGAGCTGCAGCTCTCGCAGGGCCATGGCGCCGAGGTTCTGGCCTTCGACCTGGCGCGCTGAAGCGTGCTTCCGTCTCCCCGGTGGCCTGCTCATGGTGGCCGCCGGCCGGGACGCCGGCCCGCGATCTGCGGGTCCACACCGAGTTCTCCGTCGTCGACGGCACCCTGCGCGTCGACGAGGCGGTGGCCGCGGCGCGGGCCGATGGCCAGGGTGCCCTGGCCATCACCGACCTCGGCAACCTCTTCGGCGCGGTCAAGTTCCACGAGGCGGCGCGGAAGAAGGGCGTCGTGCCCCTCCTCGGGGCCGACGTCTGGGTGGCCATGCCCGGCGAGGCCGAACGTCCTGCGCGTGCCGACCGGCCCGACCCGCGTGCGCCGCGTCTGCTGCTGCTGGCGCAGTCCGCCCTTGGCTACCACCACTTGTGCCGGATCCTGACCGCGGTCTGGGCCGGCGAGGGCGCCCGGGGGGCGGTGCCGGTGTCCCTCGAAACCCTCGCGCAGAACGCGGAGGGCCTCATTGCGCTGTCCGGCGGGCCCTTCGGCGCCGTCGGCCAGGCGCTGTCCACAGGGGAGACGGGCCGGGCGGGTGAGCTGGCACGACTGCTCGCAGCTGCCTTTCCGGGCCGCTTCTACCTGGAGGTGCAGCGCGCCGGGCAGCCTGGCCAGGAGAGCCTGGTCGCAGCAACGGCCCATCTGGCGGCCACGCTGGGCCTGCCGCTGGTGGCGACGCACCCGGTGCAATTCGCCACGGCCGAGGATTTCGAGGCGCACGAGGCGCGGGTGTGCATCGCCGACGGCGAGACGCTGGGCAACCCCCGGCGGGACAAGCGCTTCACCCGGGAGCAGTACCTCAAGACGCAGGCTGAAATGGAGGCCCTGTTCGCCGACCTGCCCAGCGCCGTCGCCAACACCGTCGCGATCGCCCGGCGCTGCAGCCTGCGCCTGTCGCTCGGCAAGCCCCAGCTGCCCGACTTCCCGACGACGCAGGTCGACGGGGTGGCGATGCCGATGGCCGAGTACTTCGGAGAGGCCTCGCGCCGCGGCCTGGAGGAGCGGCTCGCCGAGCTGTACCCGGATCCCGCGGCGCGCGACCGCGAGCGCCCGCGCTACCTGCAGCGGCTCGAGTACGAGATCGGCACGATCCTGAAGATGGGCTTTCCGGGCTACTTCCTGATCGTGGCCGATTTCATCAACTGGGCCAAGGCCCACGGCTGCCCGGTGGGTCCGGGGCGCGGCTCCGGTGCGGGGTCGCTGGTGGCCTATGCGCTGCGCATCACCGACCTCGACCCGCTGCAGTACAACCTGCTGTTCGAGCGCTTCCTCAACCCCGAGCGCGTGTCGATGCCGGACTTCGACATCGACTTCTGCCAGCTCAACCGCGATCGCGTCATCGAGTACGTCAAGGCCCGCTATGGCCGCGAGGCGGTGGCGCAGATCGCGACCTTCGGCACGCTGGCGGCCAAGGCGGCGCTGCGCGACGTGGGCCGCGTGCTCGGCATGGGCTACGGGCACGTCGACAGCATCGCCAAGCTCGTGCCGGCGCCCCCGGGCAAGACGGTCACGCTGGCGCGGCCCGGCGACGACCCCGACCCGGGCCTGATCTACGCGCGCAAGGAGGCGCCCGAGCTCGAGGAGCGCGAGAAGAAGGAGGAGGAGGTCGCCGAACTGCTCGCGCTGGCCGAGCGCTGCGAGGGCCTGGTGCGCAACGTCGGCATGCATGCCGGTGGGGTGCTGATCGCGCCGGGACGCATCACCGACTTCTGCCCCTTGTACGTGCAGCCCGGAAGCGACAGTGCGGTCAGCCAGTTCGACAAGGACGACGTCGAGGCGATCGGGCTGGTCAAGTTCGACTTCCTGGGCCTCGCCACGCTCACCATCCTCGAGCTGGCGAAGGAGTTCATCCGTGCCCGGCACGAGAAGCATCGCGACTTCGCGTTCGAGCGCCTGCCGCTCGATGACCGGGCGACCTACCAGCTGATGAGCGAGGGCCGCACGGTCGCGGTGTTCCAGCTCGAATCCAACGGCATGCAGCGCATGCTGCGCGACGCGCGGCCGAGCGTGTTCGAGGACGTCATCGCGCTGGTGGCGCTGTACCGCCCGGGCCCGATGGACCTCATCCCGAGCTTCTGCGCGCGCAAGCACGGGCGCGAGGCCGTCGAGTACCCGCATCCCCTGATGCGCGAGGTGCTCGAAGAGACCTACGGGATCATGGTCTACCAGGAGCAGGTGATGCAGGTCGCCCAGCGCCTGGGCGGCTACTCGCTCGGCGGCGCGGACCTGCTGCGCCGCGCAATGGGCAAGAAGAAGCCCGAAGAGATGGCCAAGCACCGCGCCATCTTTGCCGAGGGGGCCGAGAAGAACGGCATCGACGCGGCCAAGGCCAACGAGATCTTCGACCTGATGGAGAAGTTCGCGGGCTACGGCTTCAACAAGTCGCACGCCGCCGCCTATGCGCTGCTCGCGTACCACACCGCGTTCCTGAAGGCGCATTTCCCGGCCGAATTCTTCGCGGCCAACATGAGCGTCTCGCTGGACGACACCGACAAGCTCAAGGTGTTCCACGACGACGCGGTCGCGATGGGTCTGAGCTTCGAGCCGCCCGACGTGAACCGCGGCACCTACCGGTTCGAGCCGGTGGCCGACCGGGTGGTGCGCTACGGGCTCGGCGCGGTCAAGGGGACCGGGCAGGCCGCGATCGAGGCCATCGTGGCCGCACGCGAGGCGGGCGGGCCCTTCGCGAACCTGTTCGACTTCTGCTGCCGGGTCGACCGGGCGCGGGTGAACAAGCGCACCGTCGAGGCCTTGATCAAGGCGGGTGCCTTCGACGCCCTCGACGAGCGCGGGGCCGAGGCGCGACCGGCCTGGGCGGCCAGCATCGGGCTTGCCTTCGAGTACGCCGACACGCAGGAGGCGCATGCGAACCAGGGCGGGTTGTTCGACTTCGGCGACGACTCGCACGGCGCGTCGGACGAACTGCCGCCGCTTGCGCCGGCCGCACCGTGGGCGTTGCGTGAGCGGCTCGGTCACGAGCGCGGTGCCCTCGGCCTGACGCTGTCGGGTCACCTCTTCGATGAGCACGCGGCCGAGGTGCGGCGCTTCGCCCGTCGGCGCCTGGCCGACGTCGAGGAGTCGCGCGAGCCGCAGCTGCTCGCGGGCATCGTCACCGACCTGCGCTTCGGCAACGGGCCGCGCGGTCGGGTGGCCATGTTCCGGCTCGACGACGGCAGCGGCGTGCTGGAGGCCGTGATCAACGAACCGCTGGTCGACGAGGTGCGCGACCAGTTGCACGACGACGACCTCGTGGTGCTGCAGGGACGGGTGCAGAACGACCGCTTCACTGGGGGCCTGCGCTTCAGCGTGAACCAGGTGCTCGACCTGGCCGCGGCCCGGTGCCGGTTCGGCAAGCACCTGCGCGTGGCGGTGAACGGGCAGGTGCCGCCGGTGGCGGCGGTGCTGCGCGACTTCCCTCCGCGCATGCTCGAGACCGAGCACGGTGACCTGACGCTCGGTCTGCCGGTGCGGCTGGTGGTGCAGCGCGAGCGCGCCTGCGGCGAACTGGACCTCGGCGACGAGCTGCGCTTCTACCCGACAGACGCCGCGCTGGCGCGCTGGCGGCAGGCCGCGCACGGCGAGGACGTGGCCATCGTCTACGGCTGAGCCGGCGCACCGTGCGGCAGACCTGTCCGGTGCCTCTCGTCCCCCGCGCTGGCGTCGACCATGCGTGAAGGCGAGCCTGTCCCCACCGGCCTTGTGCTCACCGGCGGCGGCGCCCGCGCCGCCTACCAGGTCGGCGTACTCAAGGCCATCTCGCGCCTGCGCCGCGAATCGTCGGCGCCGCGCGGCAACCCGTTCCCGATCGTGGTGGGCACGTCGGCCGGTGCGATCAATGCCGCGGCGCTGGCGAGCAATGCCGACCACTTCGACGGTGCCGTGCTCAAGCTCGCCGCGGTCTGGGAGCAGTTCACCGCCGACCAGGTGTACCGCGCCGACTCGATCGGCGTGATCCGCACCGGCGCCCGCTGGCTGTCGATGCTGTCGATCGGCTGGCTGCTCGCGCGCTGGCGGCGCCTGCGGCCGCGTTCCTTGCTCGACAACGAGCCGCTCGAGGGCTTGTTGCACCGGCTGCTGCCCACCGGGCGCCTGCGCGAGCTGATGGACCAGGGGCACCTGCACGCCCTGGCCATCAGCGCATCGAGCTACAGCTCGGGCTTCCACTTCACGTTCTACGACTCCGCTGAGCCCGTGCCGCCCTGGGAGCGTTCGCAGCGTGTCGCGATGCCGATGTCGATCACGGTGCCACACCTGCTGGCCTCGTCGGCGATCCCCTTCGTGTTCCCGGCCACGCCGCTCGTCGTCGATGGGCAGACCGAGTGGTTCGGTGACGGATCGATGCGCCAGGCGGCGCCGATTTCGCCGGCCATCCACCTCGGCGCGAGGCGCATCCTGGTGATCGGGGCCGGACGCATGCACGAGCCGCCGGGCGAACGCCGCGCGAGCGACGCCTATCCGAACCTCGCGCAGATCGCAGGCCACGCGCTGTCCAACATCTTCCTGGACGCCCTGGCGGTGGACGTAGAACGCCTGCTGCGCATCAACCGCACCCTGTCGCTGCTGTCGCCCGAGCGGCGGGCTGCGTCGGATCTTCGACCGATCGACGTGCTGGTCATTGCGCCGAGCCAGCGGCTCGACGACGTTGCCGCGCGACACGTCCAGGCCCTGCCGGCGCCCGTTCGCGCGCTGCTGCGGGCCGTCGGCGTCACCGGCCGAGGGCGCGACGCGCAGGGCGCGGCGCTGGCGAGCTACCTGCTGTTCGAGGCGCCGTACACCCGCGAGCTGATCGCGCTCGGCGAACGGGACACGATGGCCCGACGTGACGAGGTGATGGCCTTCTTCGGCTGGTGGCCGCGCCTGCCGCCGGCCTGAGCCCGGGCCGGCCTCCTCGGTGCCGGTCCGCAGGCAGGCTCAGACCAGGCCCTCGAACAGCCATACATCGACCATCTCGCCGGCGCCGACCGAGCCCTGGTCGTGACCCAGAACGACGAGGGCCTGCGCCTCCGAGAGGCTGCGCAGGATGCCGGCCCCCTGTGAGCCGGTCAGCCGCACCTGCCAGCCCCCGTCGGGCCCCCGCTCGACGATGGCGCGCTGGAACTCGGTGCGACCCGGGCGCTTGCGGATCGGCGCGGCCGAGCGCATCGGCACCAGGGGCGGCGGCGTGGGCGTGGCGCCAGCCAGCACCTGCAGCGCATCGCGGGCGAAGGCGTAGAACGTCACCAGGGCCGCCACCGGGTTGCCGGGCAAGGCGAACAACCAGGCGGGATCACCGTGTGCCCGGTGCAGCGGCCCGAACGCGAAGGGCCGGCCCGGACGCATCGCGACCTTCCAGAACGCGACCTGGCCCAACCGTTCGAGCATCGCGCGGGTGTGATCGGCCTCGCCCACGCTGACGCCACCGCTGGTCACCACCGCATCGGACTCGGCCATGGCGCGCGCCAGCACGGCCTCGAGAGCGGACGGATCGTCGCGCGCGAGCCCGAGGTCGATCACCTCGAAGCC
>JALOSQ010000169.1 GCA_025458335.1 Ideonella sp. | reverse complement strand
CAGTCGGGCAACGATGCCTCGGTGGCACTGGCCGAGGGCGTCGCGGGCAGCGTCGAGACCTTCGTCGACCTGATGAACCGACAGGCCATCGCCTTCGGCTTGAGCAACACGGTCTTCCGCAACGTCACCGGGCTGACGGAGGCGGGTCACCGCAGCACGGCGCGCGACCTGTCGGTGATCGCGTCGCGCATCATCCGCGACTTCCCGCAGTACTACCCGTGGTACTCGCTGCGGTCCTACCGCTTCAACAACATCGAGCAGCCCAACCGCAACCTGCTGCTGGCGCGCGACCCGTCGGTCGACGGCATGAAGACCGGCTACACCGAGGCGGCAGGCTATTGCCTGATTGCTGCCGGGGCTCGCGCCCGCCGGCGCCGGGCCTGGCAAGCGCCGGTTGCTCAGCGTGGTGCTCAACACCGGCTCCATGGAGGCGCGTGCCGCCGAAAGCCAGCGGCTGCTCAACTGGGGCTTCATGGCGTTCGACACGGTCCGGCTGTTCGAGGCCGGCAAGCCGATCGCCTCGCCCTCGGTCTGGAAGGGCAAGGCGTCGACGGCACCGCTGGGCACGCCCGAGGCCTTCTACGTGACCGTGCCGCGCGGCGAGGCCGCCGGGCTGCAGACGCGCGTCGAGCGCACCGACCCCCTCGTCGCCCCGCTAGAGCGCGGCCAGCGCGTGGGCCGCGTACTGGTGACGAGCGCCGGCGGCACGCCGGTGGCCGAAGTGCCGCTGGTCGTGCAGGAGGAGGTCCCGCTGGCGGGGTGGTTCGGCCGCACGTGGGACGCGCTACGGCTGTGGATCCAGTGAACCGGCGCGTCGGCGCGTAAGCTCCGGCCTGCCGCACCCCGAACCGATCCCGCCCAGGAGCCCTCCATGCACCCGTTGCCCGATCACCCCTGCTACCTCGATGGCGTGTATGGCTCGGTCCGCGAGGCGCGCGTGTCGGTGCTGGACCGCGGGTTCATCTTCGGCGACGGCATCTACGAGGTCGTTCCGGTGTACGACGGGCGCCTGTTCCGGTTCGACGAGCACATGGCGCGCCTCGAGCGCAGCCTCGCCAAGGTGCGCATCCCGAACCCGCACGACCGCGCCGGCTGGCTCGAGCGCTGCCGCACGCTGGCGGCGACGCTCGAGCGCCAGACCGGGCAGCGCGACCAGGTCGTCTACCTGCAGGTCACCCGCGGCGTCGCGCCGCGCGACCACGTGATGCCGCCCGACCCGCACCCCACGGTGTTCATGATGAGCTCGCCGATGAAGCCTGCCAGCGCCGAGCAGCGCCACCGCGGCGTGGCCTGCGTCACCGCGCGGGACTTCCGCTGGGAGCGCGGCGATATCAAGAGCATCTCGCTGCTCGGCAACGTGCTGGCGCGACAGATCTCGGCCGATCACGATGCGATGGAGACGATCATGCTGCGCGACGGCTCGGGTGGCACCCGTTGGCTCACCGAGGCTGCGGCGAGCAACGTCTGGGTGGTTCACGAAGGCGCGGTGCTCGGACCGCCGAAGAGCGAGCATGTGCTGGAGGGCATTCGGTACGAGCTCATCCGCGAGCTTTGCGAGGACACCGGGATCGCTTTCAACCTGCGCCCGATCTCTGAGGGCGAGCTGATGGCCGCCGACGAGGTGCTGCTGAGCTCCGCCACCAAGGAGGTGCTGCCCGTGACCACGCTCGACGGTTCGCCCGTCGGCCATGGCGCGCTGCGCGGCAAGCCGGGGCCGGTGTATGCCCGGCTCTACGAGGCCTACCAGCAGGCCAAGGCCCAGCAGTCGATCTGACGGCGCGATGGCAGGCGACGTGGCGGGCGACGAACCGACCTCCGCAGATGGCCGATCCCCCGGCCCCGTGGCTCCGGGGCAGGCGATGCCCGCCCCGTCTCTGATCGAGTATCCGTCGGCGTTCCCGATCAAGGTGATGGGCCCGCGAGCCGATGGCTTCGTCGAGGCGATCAGCGCGATCGCCTTGCGTTTCGACCCGGGATTCGATGCCGCTCGCATCGAGTTGCGGGAGAGCCGGGGCGGCAACTACCTGGGCATCACGATCACCGTGACCGCCACCAGCCGCGAGCAGCTCGACGAGTTGTACCGCACCCTCTCGACCCACCCGATGGTGCGCGTCGTGCTGTGACCCGTCGTGGTCGGGGCCTGCTGCGAAGTGCCGCCCGGGTGGCCAGGCGCGCGATGACCCTGGCAGCAACCGTCCTGGCCGCCTATGCGGCCTTGCTCGCCGGGCTGTGGTGGGGCCAGGAGCGGCTCATCTTCCTGCCGTCGACGCTGCCGGCCGAACACCGATTCCTCGTCGCCGACGATGTCCACGAGGTCTGGGTGGACGTGCCGGGCGCGCGGCTGAACGCGTTGCACCTGCGCTTGCCACGGCCGGCCGGCGTGGTGTTCTTCCTGCACGGCAACGCGGGTCACCTGGGCAGCTGGTTCGTGGACATCGGCGTGTACCGCGAGCTCGGGTACGACCTGTTCATGCTCGACTACCGCGGGTACGGCAAGAGCACGGGGCAGATCGAAAGCGAGGCCCAGCTGCTGGCCGACGTGCAGGCGGCCTGGGCGTCGATCGCCCCGCGATACGCCGGACAGCCGGTCGTGTTCTTCGGGCGTTCGCTCGGCACGGGCCTGGCCACCCGGCTGGCCGCGGCCTTGCCGCCCGCCGAGCGCCCCGACCTGCTGCTGCTCGTGTCGCCCTTTCAGAGCCTGGAGGCGATGGCGCGCGAGCACTACCCTTTCGTGCCCGTGTCGCTGCTGCGCTACCCGATGCGCAGCGACGCCGCCCTGCAGGCGCTGGCGCAGGCGCCCGGCGGCGGCCCGCGGGTCGTGCTCGTGCACGGCGAGCGGGACGACATCATCCGGCCGGCACATGCCCGCGCGTTATCGGCCCTGAGCCCGGGGTCCCGGCTCGAGTGGGTTCCCGGGGCCGGCCACAACGACCTCCAGTCTTTCGACGGCTATCGAGCGGTCATCCGTTCGGCCCTCGCAGACGCCCTCCTGAGCCCCGCCGACCGGAGCCCCTGAACGAGCGGGCGTCGGCCCACGCTCCGCGGCTCAGGGCGGCGGCTTGGCGAGGAGTGCATCGAGCTCGCGCACCTTGAGCGGCGCGACGACGTCGCCGTTGATTGCCGCGATGCCGTACCAGTACCTGGCCAGGCGCAGGTCGCGCGCCACGCCGTCGCCGTGCTCGTACATCGAGGCGATCAGGTACTGCGCGCCCTCGTCCCCGCCCTTGGCGGCTTCGCGGTACCAGTGGGCGGCGCGGCTGCGATCCTGCGCCGTGCCGCGACCCAGGTAGTGGTTGGTCGCCGCGGCCACCATGCCCTCGACGCTGCCGTTCTCGGCGGCGCGTTGGTACCAGGCGTGCGAGGCACGCAGGTCGCGTGGCGTGCCACGGCCGGCCTCATGCAGCTGCCCGAGGCCGAACTGCGCGGTCACGAAGCCCCCTTCGGCGGCCCGGGTCATGAGTGCAACGGCGCGCGCGTCGCTCGCGTCCGGAAGGTCGCCTTGCAGGTGCATCACCGCGAGGTTGTAGCTGGCGATCGGCACACCGCGGCCGGCCATGCGCTCGAACGCATCGCGCGACGCGGCCACCAGGCCCTGGCGGTACAGCGACAGCGCGGCCTCGACCTCGGCCTTCACGTCAGGGGACAGCGGCCCGGGCTGGCCCCGCACGCCGCACGCAGCCAGCAGCAATGCCAGCGCAGCGAGTACGGCGAGCGCTGCCGATCGAGGCGATTTCAGCATGGGGTTCCCTCCTCCGGGCGCGCGACCGTCGTGGTCGCGAGTCCCTCCGGTGCGGATGATCGCCCGATGTCGCCGGTTGCGCGACACTGCGGGCATGCAGATCCGGGTGCTGGGCCGCGTCGACTACCTCCCGACGGTCGAGGCGATGCGGCGGTTCACCGAGCTTCGGGGCCCCGACAGCCCCGACGAGCTGTGGTTGTGCGAGCATCCGCCGGTCTTCACCCAGGGGGTGGCCGGACGCGCGCAGCACGTGCTCGACGCCGGCGACATCCCGGTCGTGGCGACCGATCGCGGCGGACAGGTCACGTATCACGGTCCCGGGCAGGTGGTCGCCTACCCGTTGGTCGACCTGCGCCGGCACGGCATCTACGTGAAGGAGCACGTCTTCCGGCTCGAGCAGGCCGCCGTGCGTGTGCTCGCCGCCTGGGGCGTGACGGCGCACCGCGTGAGCGGCGCGCCCGGGCTCTACGTGCGCCTGGACGACCCCAGCGGGCATGCGCGGCTGGACCCGCGCCCGCCCGCTGAGCAGCCGACGGCGGCCCGGCTCCAGGCCGGCGGCGTGGATCCGTTCCGGGGCCTGGGCAAGATCGCCGCCCTCGGGGTCAAGGTCACGCGGCATTGCGCTTACCACGGGCTGGCGCTGAACGTCGCCATGGACCTGTCGCCCTTCGGGCGCATCGATCCCTGCGGCTACCGCGGCCTGCGGACGATCGACCTTTCTACAATCGGCGTGCGCGCGGCGTGGTCTGACGTGGCCGATCGCCTCGGACGCGAGCTCGCGGCGCTCTTCCAGCCGCGCTGACCGCCGGCGTCCGGGCCTCGCGTGCAACCGCGCCGGGGCCCCTTGCAGGAAATCCGATGTCCGCTCCGCCCACCCCCGGCCCCGCCCCGTACGACCCGACGGCCAAGCAGAAGTCGCGAGCCAAGACCTCGCGCATCCCGATCAAGATCGTGCCGGCCGAGGGGGCGCAGCCCCTGCGCAAGCCCGACTGGATCCGCGTCAGGGCCGGCAGCCCGACGACCCGGTTCTACGAGATCAAGCAGATCCTGCGCGAGCACCGGCTGCACACGGTCTGCGAGGAGGCGAGCTGCCCGAACATCGGCGAGTGCTTCGGCAAGGGCACGGCCACCTTCATGATCATGGGCGACAAGTGCACCCGTCGCTGCCCGTTCTGCGACGTCGGCCACGGCCGCCCGGACCCGCTCGACGCCGAGGAGCCCGTCAACCTGGCGCGCACGATCGCGGCCCTCGCGCTGCAGTACGTGGTGATCACGAGCGTCGACCGCGACGACTTGCGCGACGGCGGTGCCGCCCATTTCGTGGCGTGCATCCAGAAGGTGCGCGAGCTCTCGCCGCGCACGCAGATCGAGATCCTGACGCCGGACTTCCGCGGCCGTGACGATCGGGCCCTCGCGATCCTTCGGGACGCGCCCCCCGACGTGATGAACCACAACCTCGAGACCGTGCCCCGCCTTTACAAGGAGGCTCGGCCGGGTTCGGACTACGGTTTCAGCCTGAACCTGCTCAAGAAGTTCAAGCAGCAGGTGCCCGGCGTGCCCACCAAGAGCGGCCTGATGGTCGGCCTCGGCGAGACCGACGAGGAGATCCTGCAGGTCATGCGCGACATGCGCGAGCACGACATCGACATGCTCACCATCGGGCAGTACCTGGCGCCGAGCGGCCATCACCTGCCGGTGCGGCGCTACGTGCACCCGGACACGTTCCGCCTGTTCGAGCGCGAGGCTGCCGCGATGGGGTTCTCGCATGCCGCCGTCGGGGCGATGGTGCGCTCGAGCTACCACGCCGACCAGCAGGCCCACGCCGCCGGCGTGGTCGGCGCGGGGTCGCGAGCCGACGCCGCGTCGTCCGCCCTTCCGTGACCGTGTCGGCCGCCTCGGGCATCGCTGGGACAGTGGCGGCCCTGGCGTGCGGCAACTGCCGCCAGCCGATGCGTCGGCTCGACCTGGCCGGTCACTATGGCCGCCCTGTCGAGGTCGACCTGTGCGAGCCGTGCCCGTGCCACCTGCTGTGGTTCGACAGCACCGAGGCTGTCCGCCTCACCGGGCCGTCGATGCTGACCCTGGTCGAGGCCATGGCGACGGCGCAGGGCCAGCCGCACCATGCGCTGGAGCCGGGCCTGCGGTGCCCCCGCTGCACCGCCGCGGTCAAGACGGTGCACAACCGCAGCCGCTACGGCGTCTCCCGGCTCAGCGAGTGCGTCCGCGGCCACGGGGCCTGGCTGACCTTCGCCCAGTGGCTGTCGGACCGCGGGTTGGTGCGTCCGCTGACCACGGCCGATCGAGCAGCGCTGCAGGCCGGCTCCGCGGGTGACTGGTGCTGCGTCAACTGCGGCGCGCCGCTGGCCAGCGCCGACGCGTCTGCCTGCCGATACTGCGGCACCGCCGTTGGCGTGCTCGATGTCGCGCGCCTGGCGGCAGCGCTCGATCCCGACGGCGCCGCCGAGGACCTGGAGGTGCGCCAGCGCGAGCGCGAGCGCCACGCGTTCCGCTGCCACGCCTGCGGCCACTCCGGCGCCGCGCTGCAGGGCATCGCCTGCCCGCAGTGCGGCGCGACGCAGATCAGCACGCGGGCACTCGAGTCCGACCTGGGCCGCCGCCGCGAGGTGGTTCGCGACCTCGAGCGGTCGGCTGGGCCGCGCGACCTCGGGGCCGAGGCCTCGGGGGGGTCAGGCGCATCGGTCCTCGACGTGTTGCTCGGGCGCGCCGGCGTGCCGTGGACCTGGCGCACCGCGTTCTGGATTGCGGTCGGCCTGTTCGTGGCCTGGGTGCTGGGCGGATGACCGTTGTTGATCAGCACGGACGTGGGGGTCAGCCGCACGTCGCCGAAGCGGCGGGCGATCTCGCCCGTGTTGTCGATGACCACACCGAACGGCAGCTGGCGCGACTCCGCGAAGTTCGCGACGTACGCCGGCGGGTCGTAGCTCATCGCGACGGCGAGCGTCTCGTAGCCTTGCGCGTGGTACTTCCGGTGCGTCGCGACGAGGTCGGGCATTTCCTTGACGCAGGTGACGCAGCTCGTCGCCCAGAAGTTGACGAGCACGACCTTGCCGCGGAGTTCGTCGAGGCGGCCGGTCGATCCGTCGAGCAGGGTGTAGCCGACCGCGGGGGCCTGCTCCTTGCCCGCGAGGCTCAGGTAGGCGAGCGTGGCGGCCACGCCCAGGGCCACGGTCATCAGCACCGTCAGCACGATGCGGGGGGTCTTCATCCGAGTCGTCCCAGTCTCGAAGGGTCGCAGGCCTGTCGGGCGCGGGCGCAGCTGGCGACCGGCTGCTCGCCGGCCCTCGACTGGCGCACCGTGGCGGTGGCCGAAGGCGTGGGCGCCCTGTTCCCGTGCCGCGTGGAGCGACGCTCGCGCGATGCGGTGCCGCTGGGCGACGCGCGGGTGCCGATGGAACAACTGGCCTGCAGCGCCCAGGGCATGACCTTCGCCGTCAGCCGTGCCACGCTGCCAGAGCGCGCCGATGCGCAGGCGCTTCAGGCCGTCTGGGTCGAGGTCGCCGGCCGCAACCTGGGGGCCACACCGCACGAGCTCGGTCCGCGCTTCGTCCGGGCGAGCGGGGGGGCGGCCGCCGGAGCGCCCGTGCCGGCCCGTCGCCTGTCGATCTCCGGGCGCCTGCCCGACGGCACGGCGACGCGCCATGAGTTGCTCGTGTTCGCCCATCGGCAGGGGCTGTACCACGCCGCGGTGCTCGGCGCGGCGCCGGCGAACGACGCGGTCGAGGCCTTCTTCGACGGCCTCGAGGTCAAGCGCTGAGCGCGACTGCCGATAATCGTCCGATGCCGG
>JALOSQ010000168.1 GCA_025458335.1 Ideonella sp. | reverse complement strand
CGGGAGTTCGGCAGCGCGTAGCGCTTGCCCTTCTCCCCGGCCATCAGCAGGAACGAGCCCATGCTCGCGGCCAGGCCGATGCACAGGGTCGACACCTGCGGCTTGATGAACTGCATCGTGTCGTAGATCGCCAGCCCCGCGCTGACGCTGCCACCCGGCGAGTTGATGTAAAGCGAGATGTCCTTGTCGGGGTTCTCGCTCTCGAGGAACAGCAGCTGCGCGACGATCAGGTTGGCCGACTGGTCGTTGACCGGGCCCACGAGGAAGATCACCCGCTCGCGCAACAGGCGCGAGTAGATGTCGTAGGCGCGCTCGCCGCGGCCCGACTGCTCGATGACGATGGGCACCATGCCCAGACCCGTGGTTTCCAGCGCGCTCATCCGTTGCATCCGTGTGCGTGGAGGGTTGACGTCCGCCGACCGGTCGGACTGCCTCAACCCGCCATCAATTCGTCGAAGGGTACGACGTCTTCGGTGACCTTGGCTCGGCCGAGCACGTGCTCCACCACGTTGTTCTCGATCACGACGGCCTCGACCTCGGCCATGCGCTGCCGGTCGCCCAGGTACCAGCGCACCACCTCGGCCGGCTTCTCGTAGCTCTGCGCCACTTCCTCGATGTGCGCCTGCAGCTGCTCGGGCTTGGCCTGCAGCTTCTCGGCCTTGACCAGCTCGGCCACCACGAGGCCCAGGCGCACGCGGCGCTCGGCCTGGGGCTTGAAGACGTCGGCCGGGATCGGGGCCTTGTCGGCGTCCTTGATGCCGCGCTTCTTGAGGTCCTCGCGGGCCGCCTCGACCATTCGCTCGGTCTCGCCGGCCACCAGGGCCGCCGGGACGTCGAGCGTGGCCGCGCCGAGCAGGGCTTCCATCACCGCAGACTTGTTGCGGGCGAGAACGCGGAACTTGACCTCGCGCGCCAGGTTGCGACGCACGTCCGCGCGCAGCCCCTCGACAGAGCCGTCGGCGATGCCGAGCGTCTTGGCGAACGCCTCGTCGACCGGCGGCAGGTGCTGCTGCTCGATCTTCTTGACGGTCACCAGGAAATCGGCCTCCTTGCCGGCCACCTCCTGGCCCGGGTAGTCGGCCGGGAACTGCAGCGGGAAGGTCTTGGACTCGCCGTTCTTCATGCCGCGCACGGCCTTGTCGAACTGCTCGAGCATCTGGCCGTCACCGATGACGAACTGGAAGTCGTCGGCCTTGCCGCCCTGGAAAGGCACGCCGTCGATCTTGCCCTCGAAGTCGATCGTGACGCGGTCACCCTCCTCGGCCGCCTCGGCTGCGGGACGCTGGGTGAAGGTACGGCGCTGCTTGCGCAGGATCTCGACCGTGCGGTCGATGGCCGCCTCGGTGACCTCCGAGTTGACCTTTTTCACCTCGACCCCGGACAGGTCGGCGATCGCGACCTCGGGGTAGACCTCGAAGGTGGCGTCGAACTGGAGCTGCCCATCGGGCGCGCCGTCCTTCTCGGTGATGCGGGGGGCGCCGGCCACCCGCAGGCGCGCCTCGCTGACCGCGGTGCTGAACAACTCGCCGACCTTGTCGTTCATCACCTCGTACTGGACCGAATCCCCGTAGCGGCGAGTGACGACCGACATCGGCACCTTGCCGGGCCGGAAGCCGTCGGCGCGAACCGTGCGGGCGAGCCGCTTGAGCCGCGACTCGACTTCGTTGCGGATCGTGTCGGCGGGCAGGGTCAGGGTGATCCGGCGCTCGAGCTTCTCGAGGGTTTCGACGTGGACGGTCATGGTCTTGCGGTGCTCGCGTGAGTCGGTCAAGTTCGTGTTGGGGCTGGTGCGCGGGGGGGGACTCGAACCCCCACACCATCGCTGGCGTCAGGACCTAAACCTGGTGCGTCTACCAATTTCGCCACCCGCGCAGCGCTGGGGGCGGTGGCACCGACGGAGGCGATCCCGACCACCGCCGCCGGGCGGCCCCGCCGGACGACGGCACCGGCGGCTGCACCCCGAAAAGCCCGCGAGTTTACGCTGGCTGCGCTCCGGCGGCCGCTGGCGGCCCGGCGTCGGGCGATACGGGCGCCCGCCGGACCCGGAACCACGCCGCGTACATCGCCGGCAGCGCCAGCAGCGTCAACGCGGTGGCCACGATCAGGCCGCCCATGATCGCCACCGCCATCGGCCCCCAGAAGACGCTTCGCGACAGCGGAATCATCGCGAGCACGGCCGCCGCGGCCGTCAGCACGATCGGCCGGAAGCGGCGCACCGCCGCCTCGACGACAGCGTTCCAGGTCGGCACACCCCGGGCACGGTCCTGCTCGATCTGGTCGATCAGGATCACGGAGTTGCGCATGATCATGCCGACCAGCGCGATGAAGCCCAGCATCGCGACGAAGCCGAACGGCCGGTCCAGCAGCAGCAGCGCGCCGGCCACGCCGGCGATGCCCAGCGGGCCGGTCAGGAACACCAGCATCGCCCGGCTGAAGCTCTGCAGCTGCAGCATCAGCAGCGTGAAGATCACGAACAGCATCAGCGGCACGCCGACCACGATCGACCCCTGGCCCTTGCTGCTTTCCTCGATCGCGCCGGCCACGCTGATCGAGTAGCCCGCCGGCATCGTCGCGGCGAGCTGCTGCAGCGCGGGCCAGACCTGCGCCGAGACCGTCGGCCCCTGCATGCCCTCGGCCACGTCGCCCTGCACCGTGACCGCGTACTGGCGGCCCTCGCGCCACAGCACGCCCGGCTCCCAGCCGAAGCTGACCTGGGCGATCTGCGTGAGCGGGATCGCCCGGCCGCTGGCCGTCGGCAGGTAGGCATTGCCGAGGTCGGTGATCGCGTCGCGCTCCTCCAGCGGCTGGCGCAGCACGATGTCGATCAGGCGGTCGCCTTCGCGGTACTGGCCGATCGTCGAGCCCGACAGGATCGTGCGCGAAGCCTGCGCGATCGACTGGCTGGTCACGCCGAGCGCGCGGGCCTTGTCCTGGTCGATCGACAGGCGCAGCACCTTGACCGACTCGTTCCAGTTGTCGTTCACGCCGCGCATGTGCGGGTTGGCGCGCAGCACCTCCTTGGCCCGGTCGGCCCAGTCCCGCACGACGGTCGCATCCGGGCCCGCGACACGGAACTGGACCGGGTACGGGACCGGCGGGCCGTTGGGCAGCAGCTTGACTCGGCCTCGCACCTCCGGGAACTCGCTGGCGAGGATCGCCGGCAGCCGCTTGCGCAGGCTCTCGCGGGTGGCCAGGTCGCGAGGCAGCACGATGGCCTGGCTGACGTTGGTCTGCGGGAAGATCTGGTCGAGGGGCAGGTAGAACCGCGGAACGCCGGAACCGACCCACGTCGTCACCGACTCGACGCCCGCCTCCTCGCGCATGCGGGCGTCGAAACGCCGCGCGATCGCGTCGCTCTCCTGGAAGGTGGCGCCCTCGGGCAGCCACAGGTCGACCAGGATCTCCGGGCGGCTCGAGTCCGGGAAGAACTGCTGCTGCACCTTGCCCATCCCGACCACGCCGGCGCCGAACACCACGAGCGTCATCGCGATCGTGATCCAGCGGTGCTCGACGCACCAGTCGACCGTGCGGCGGAACGCGCTGTAGAAGGGCGTGTCGAACAGTTCGTGCGGTGCGCCGCCCTGCGCCACCGCATGGGGCGGCCGGCGCAGCAGCCGGTAGCCCAGGTAGGGCACGAAGTAGACCGACACGATCCAGGACAACACGAGTGCCGCCGAGGTCACGGCGAAGATCGCGAACGTGTACTCCCCGGTCACCGACTGGGCCAGCCCGATCGGCAGGAAGCCCGCCGCGGTGACCAGGGTGCCCGTCAGCATCGGGAAGGCCGTCACCTCGTACGCATAGGTGGCCGCTCGCAGCCGGTCATGGCCCTCCTCGAGCTTGCGCACCATCATCTCCACCACGATGATGGCGTCGTCGACCAGCAGGCCGAGCGCGATGATCAGGCTGCCCAGCGAGATCTTGTGCAGCCCGACGCCCCAGTAGTACATGGTGACGAAGGTGATCGCCAGCACCAGCGGGATGGCGATCGCCACCACGAGGCCCGGCCAGACGTCGATGCGCAGCGGCCGCGTGTGCAGGCCCAGGCTGAGGAAACTGACCGCCAGCACGATCAGCACCGCCTCGATCAACACCTTCACGAACTCGTTGATCGACCGCGTGACGGCCTGCGGCTGGTCTTGCACCTGCTGAAGCTCGATGCCCACCGGCAGCTGCGCGCGCATCTCCTCGGCCGCCTGTTGCAGCAGCCGGCCGAGCCGGATGATGTCGCCGCCCTTCGCCATCGAGACTCCCAGGGCGATCACCTCCTGGCCCTGGTGCAGCACCTTGACGCGCGGTGGGTCGACGTAGTCGCGCCGGATCTCGGCGATGTCGCCGAGCCGCAGGCTCGCGGCCTGTCCCGTCTGCGGGTTCACGGCCCGGATCGGGAAACGCCGCAGTTCGTCGACCGAGTCGAACTGGCCGCCGATGCGCACTTGCAGGTTCTCGGAGCCGGCATTCAGCACGCCGGCGCCTTCGACAGCGTTCTGCGCGCCGATCTGCGCGATCACCTGGCTGAAGTCCAGGCCGAGCGAGGCCAGCCGGGCCTGCGAAATCTCGACGAAGACCTTCTCGTCCTGTGAGCCGAACACCTCGACCTTGGCCACGTCCGGCACGCGCAGCAGGCGCTGGCGCACGCGGTCGGCGAACACGCGCAGCTCCTCGCGCGAGAAGCCGTCGGCCGACAAGGCGAAGATCGAGCCGTAGACGTCGCCGAAGTCGTCGTTGAAGACCGGCCCGATCACGCCCTGCGGCAGGGTCGAGCGCATGTCGCCGATCTTCTTGCGCACCTGGTACCAGGTGTTGGGCACGTCGCGCGGGGGCGAGCTGTCGCGCAGCTGCAGGATCGTCAGCGACTCGCCCGGCTTGGTGTAGCTGCGGATGACGTCGGCGTGCGGCACCTCCTGCAGGGTCTTCTCGATCTTGTCGGTGACCTGCTCGGCCATCTGCTGGGCGCTGGCGCCGGGCCAGAAGGCCTGCACGACCATCGCCCGGAAGGTGAAGGGCGGGTCCTCGTCCTGCCCGAGCTGGAAGTAGGCGGCGACGCCGAGCGCCAGCAGCACCACCATCAGGTAGCGGGTGAGCGCAGGGTGCTCGATGGCCCAGCGCGAGATGTTGATGCGGCCCATGACGGCCTGACCCGCGGGATCGGCGGCGTTCATCGTGCGGCCCTCAGGAGCGCGGCGCGGCGGACCCCGGCTGCGCGGGGCCCGGCGGCGCGGCCGGGCCGCCGTCGCGGCCGGGTTCGGCGAACAGCGTCACCTAACGATCCACACAGCGCTTTCGCCACGCTCCTCGCGCAGCGCAGCCAGCGGCAGGCGAACTGCGGCAGGCGCCGCGGGCAAGTCCAGCCGCACGGTCGCGGACTGCCCCAGCTTCAGCGCGGCAGAGGCGCGCGAACCGGCATCGGCCTTGACGAGGAAGGTGCGCGTCACCGGGTCGGCTGCCGCGGCGACCTCGCGCAGCACCAACGGAATCACCTCCGGGGATCCCCACAGACGCGCGCTCAGGACGCCCGCGTGACCGACCAGCGCCCGCAGCCCGGCGATGCGGTCCTCCGGGACCGAGAACACGATATCGCGTGGGCCGTCGTGGGCCAGGCGCACGACGGTCGCGCCGGCCGACATCACCATGCCGGGCTCCGCCTCGACCGCCGTGATGACGCCCGCGGCCGGCGCTGTCAGCACCGCATAACCGGCCTGGTTGCCCTGTGCACCGGCCTGCGCACGCGCCTGCAGCGTCTGCGCCTGCGCCGACTTCGCCGCGGTCTCGCGGCGCTCGAGTTCGGCCCCGCTGATGAAGCCCTGCTCGCGCAACTCGCGGAAGCGCCGCAGGTCGGCCAGCGCCTGGGCCTCGTTGGCCTCGGCGGCGACAAGGGCGGCGGCCGCGGCCTCCTGGGCCAGGCGCAGATCGGCGGGGTCCAGCCGCGCCAGCGCCTGGCCGGCCCCGACCCGGTCCCCAAGCCCGACCCGCCGCTCGACGACCTTGCCGCCAACGCGGAAACCCAGGCGCGACTCCACCCGCGAGCGCACGTCGGCCGCGAACTCGACGCTCGCCGACGTCGGCGCGACGCTGACCACCTGCGTGCGCACCGCCCGCACCGGCTCGACGCCGGGCTCCGGCCGCGAGCACGCGACCAGGATCAGCGCCAAGCTCCCCACCACCCCGGTACGAATACTGCTTCGCATGCGGCCTCGCCCTCGCCTGTCACGGCTTCGTAATTAATGACTGACTGGTCAGTAATGTAGGAAGCCGGCGGCGGGCTGTCAACGCGGCATGGACAATGCGCCCGTGGGTGTCGATCACTACGAGAACTTCCCGGTCGGAGCCGCCCTCGGACCGCTGGGGTCGCGTGTTCCCGGACCTCGCCGTGGCCCAACAGGCCTGGCAGCTGCCCTGGGCGCCGCTGCGCGCGCTGTTGTCGGCCTTCGAGCAGGACGTCGTGCGTGACCGCTACGCCAACCGCGCCGAGGTGCTCGACTACTGCCAGCGCTCGGCCAACCCGGTTGGCCGGCTGCTGTTGCACCTCTACGGCATCGACTCGCCCGCGGCGCACGCCTGGTCCGACGACATCTGCACCGGGCTCCAGCTGGCCAATTTCTGGCAGGACCTGGGAGTCGATGCGTCGCGAGGGCGGGTCTACCTGCCGGCCACCGATTGCGCCCGGCACGGCTTCGGTCCCGACGACCTCGTGAATGCACTTTCGCCCGCCGGCGCCCGTCCGCCCGAGCGTTTGCTGCAGGCCAGCGCCGCCGCGATGCTCGAAGCCTGCGACTGGGCAGCCGGGCTGTTGCGCCGCGGCGCGCCGCTCGTCCACGTCGTGCCGGGCCGCGCCGGCTGGGAACTGCGCGCCGTCGTGCAAGGCGGCCTGCGCATCGTCGACAAGGTGCGGGCCCTGGGCGGCCGCACGCTCGTCGCCCGCCCGACCGTGGGCGCGCCCGACCTGCTGCCGATTGGGTGGCGCATGCTGCGCATGACCCGATCGGCGGTGCACGCGGCGGTGGCGTCATGACGCCCGAGCAGTACGTTCAGGACAAGGCGGCGCGCAGTGGCTCGAGCTTCTACTACGCCTTCCTGTTCCTGCCGCCGCCGCGGCGGGCCGCGATCACGGCGTTCTATGCGTTCTGCAGGGAGGTCGACGACATCGTCGACGATGCGATCGACCCGGGCGTCGCGGCGACCAAGCTGGCCTGGTGGCGCGGCGAGGCGCAGGCCGCGTTCGCGGGCCGGCCGTCGCATCCGGTCACCCGCGCGCTGATGCCGCACACGCAGGCCTACGACATCCGCCGCGAACACCTCGAGGCGGTGATCGAGGGCTGCGAGATGGACCTGCAGCAAAGCCGCTACCTCGACTTCACCGGCCTGTCGCGGTACTGCCACCTCGTGGCCGGCGTCGTGGGCGAGGTGGCCAGCGGCATCTTCGGGCGATCCCAGGTGCAGACGATCGCCTATGCGCATCGCCTGGGGCTCGCGATGCAGCTGACGAACATCGTCCGTGACGTCGGCGACGATGCCCGGCGCGGGCGGATCTACCTGCCGATCGACGAGTTGCAGCGCTTCGAGGTGAAGGCCCACGAGCTCCTGCAGCGCCAGGCCCCCTGGGGTTACAGCGAGCGGTTCACCGCGCTGATGCGGTTCCAGGCCGAGCGTGCCCACCGCACGTACGACGAGGCGCTTGCGCTGTTGCCCGAGGCCGACCGCAGCGCGCAGCGCCCCGGGCTGATGATGGCCAACATCTACCGCACCCTGCTTCGCGAGATCGAGGCCGACGGCTTCCAGGTGCTGCACCAGCGCACCTCGCTGACGCCGATCCGCAAGCTGTGGATCGCGGCGCGCACCTACTGGCAGGCGCGTTGATGGCCACGCCTGCGCCGCCGTGCACGGCCTCTTCCCGGTTACCCGGGGCAACCCGATGACGCGTCGACTCGACATCGCCGTCATCGGCGGCGGCTGGGCCGGCATCGCGGCGGCGGTCGAGGCGACGTGGGCGGGTCATCGCGTCAGCCTGCACGAGATGGCGACCCATCTGGGCGGGCGGGCGCGGCGGGTCGAGCAGTCCGAGGGGCCCCTGGACAACGGGCAGCACATCCTGATCGGTGCCTACACCCAGACCCTCGCGCTGATGCGACAGGTGGGCGCCGATCCGAAGGCCCTGCTGTGGCGTGGCCCGCTCGCGCTCGTCGATGCGGGCAACGTGGGGCTGCGGCTGCCAGGCGGCTCGCCGATGCTGGCCTTTGCCCGCGGCGTGCTGAGCCACCCGCGCTGGACGCTCGGCGAGCGCCTGGCGCTGCTGCGGGCGGCAGGCGGCTGGGCACTCGCCCGATTCCGCTGCCCGGCGGACTGGTCGGTCGACCGCCTGACCGCCGGCTGGCCCGCGACGCTGAGGCAGGACCTGATCGATCCGCTGTGCGTGGCCGCGCTGAACACCCCGGCCGCTGAGGCCAGCGCGACCGTGTTCCTGCGCGTGCTGCGTGACGCGCTGTTCGCCGGCGCGGGATCGGCAGACCTGCTGTTGCCCCGAGCTCCGCTGTCGTCGCTGCTGCCCGACCCGGCGGAGCGCTGGCTGCGCACGCATGGGGCCCAGGTCGTGCTGGCCCACCGGGTGCGCACGCTCCTCGCACCGGCACCTGCAGGCGGGGCCTGGCAGGTCGACGGCGCCGCCTTCGACGCCGTGATCGTGGCCACGCCCCCCGGCGAGGCGGCGCGCCTGATCCGGCCGCTGAACCCCGCGTGGGCGGAGCGCGCCGAGGCGCTCCGCTACGAGCCCATCGTGACCGTCTACGCCGACAGTCCCGGCACCCGGCTGCCGGCGCCGATGGTCTCCCTGCCCTGCGACGCGGCCAATCCGGCGCAGTACGTGTTCGACCACGGCTGGCTCGGCGGGCCGGCCGGCCGCCTCGCGTTCGTGATCAGCGGCGCGCGGCCGTGGATCGAGCGCGGGCTCGCCGCCACCGAGGCCGCCGTGCTGGCCCAGGCGCGCCGCGCGCTCGGCACCCATTGGGCCGAAGGCGCCCGGCCCGTGCGGACCATGGCCGAGAAGCGCGCCACGTTTCGCTGCACGCCCGGCCTGCAACGGCCACCCGCGACCGTGCTGCCGGGCCTGTGGGCGGCAGGCGATCACGTCGACGGCCCCTACCCCGCCACCCTGGAGGGCGCCGTGCGCGCCGGACGCGCCGCCGCGCAGGCCGTGATCGCAGCGGCTGCCGACGCGGCGCCGCCTGCCACGATGCAAGCTTGACTTTCGGCATGCGCAAAGCCGCCGGCGATGCGAGACAATGCCCGGCATGAAGCCGGGGGTTCCTGCCAAACCCGCCATCCAGGTTCTCGAGCGGATGTTCAGGCTGCTCGACCTGCTGGCGGCCAGCCCGCAACCGACCTCGCTCAAGTCGATCAGCGAGCAGTCCGGACTCCACCCGTCGACCGCGCATCGCATCCTCAACGACCTCGCCCTCGGCGGCTTCGTCGACCGACCCGAAGCTGGGTCGTATCGGCTGGGCATGCGGCTGCTCGAGCTCGGCAACCTGGTCAAGGCGCGACTCGACGTGCGCGAGGCAGCCCTGGGGCCGATGCGAGACCTGCATCGCCTCACGATGCAGCCGGTCAACCTGTCGATGCGCCAGGGCGACGAGATCGTCTACATCGAGCGCAGCTACAGCGAGCGCTCCGGCATGCAGGTCGTGCGGGCCATCGGCGGCCGGGCTCCTCTGCACCTCACCTCGGTGGGCAAGCTGTTCCTGGCCCAGGACGACCCCTCGCGCGTGCGCGCCTACGCCACCCGCACTGGCCTGGCCGGACACACGCGCAACAGCATCACCGACCTGCCGACCCTGGAGCGCGAGCTCGCCAAGGTGCAGCGCACCGGGGTGGCGCGGGACGACGAG
>JALOSQ010000167.1 GCA_025458335.1 Ideonella sp. | reverse complement strand
TGGCCATGCACCTGTGCCGCGGCAACTTCAAGAGCACGCACGCGGCGGCCGGCAACTACGAGCCGGTGGCCGAGGCGCTGCTGTCGGAGATGAACCTCGACGCGATCTTCATGGAGTACGACGACGACCGCTCGGGCGACTTCCGGCCGTTGCGCTTCCTCAAGCCGGGTCGCCTCGTGGTGCTGGGCCTGGTGACCACCAAGTTCGGCCAGCTCGAGAGCAAGGACGACCTCAAGCGCCGCATCGCCGAGGCGGCCCGCTCCGCTCGACCAGCTGTGCCTGAGCCCGCAGTGCGGCTTCTCGAGCACGGTGCACGGCAACAACATCGCGGTGGAGGACCAGCGCCGCAAGCTCGAGCTGGTGGTCGAGACCGCCCGCGAGGTCTGGGCCTGAGCCCGTGCGCGGCACAGCGCCTGCACAAAGGGGTTCCGCGCCCGGCTGAGCGGCCGTGCTCAGCCAGGCCGCGGCTCAGCGCTCGGCCAGCTTGCCGAGCAGCTCGATGAGCATCGCGTGCTCGGCCCGGGTCAGGCGGGTGAGCAGCTCGAGTTCCATGGGGCTGGCGGCGGCTGTCGCACTGTCGGTCAGCCGGCGTCCGCGATCGGTCAGCACGAGGTGGCGCGAACGGCCGTCGGTCGGGTGCCGCTCGCGTCGCAGCAGGCCGCGTTGCTCCAGGCCGTCGACCAGGATCGTCAGCTTGGGAGCCGTCAGCGAGAGGGACTGCAGCAGCTGCTTCGGCGACACCGGGCTGTTCGAACGCAGCAGCATCAGCAGCGAGAACTCGACCTTGCGCAGCTCGTAGGGCTTGCCGATGTGCCGCTCGTACGCATCAACCGTGGTCACGGCAGCGCGGGCCAGGTGAAACCCGACGATCCCGCCCAGCGGACCGAGTTGCAAGGGCGGGGCGCCAGGGCGCGCATCGTCGCAGTCCTCGGGCGGTGCGGCCGCAGCCGGTTCGGCGAGCTTCTTCATCGCGGCTCAGGTCGCTGCGGGGTCGGTGCGACGCGGCGCAGCCTGTCAATCGCGCCGGGGCCGGATCAGGTGCGGATCCGCGCCTTCGCCCTCGTACAGCGCCTCGACCAACGCCGCGCGGTGAGCGAGCACCGCCCGCTGGTTGATCGAGCCCTTGTCGGTGACCTCGCCGACATCCATCGACGGCGGCTCGGCGAGCACGTGCAGCCGCGCCACCCGGTTGGCGCTGCCGGTGGCCTCGCGCCACAGGCGGTCGGCCACGCGCTGGAAGAACTCGCGCACCGCCGGCCGGTGCAGCACCTCGGGCAAGGGCACGTCGGCGCCGGCGCCGGCCAGCCGCCGCACCTCGTCGACCCGTGGGAAGACCAGCGCACCGACCTCGTCGCGGTCCAGGCCGGTGATGACCGCGTCCTGGATGCAGGGCTCGCCGGCGGCGATGATGCGCGCGCGCAGCGGCCCGACGCTCACGAAGGTGCCGGTCGACAGCTTGAAGTCCTCCGCCGTGCGGCCGTCGAACAGCAGGCCACGCTGCGGGTGGGCCGGGTCGATCCAGCGCACCGCGTCGCCGGTGCGGTAGAAGCCTTCGTCGTCGAACGCCTCGGCGGTGGCCTGCGGCGCGCGCCAGTACCCCGGCATCACGTGGGGCCCGCGGAAGCGGATCTCGGTCTTGTCGCCCGACGGCACGAGCTTGACCTCGACCGCGGGCGCCGGCAGGCCGATGTGACCGGAGGCCACGTCGGTGCCGACCGCGAAGGTGCAGCTCGGCGCGGTTTCGGTCATGCCCAGTCCGGTGATGATGCGCACGCGTTCGCCAACGCTCGCCTCGGCGTGCGCATGCAGTTCGTCCCACACCGCCTGGCTGAGCGACGCGCCGGCGAACATCATGGCCCGGCAGCGCCTGAACAGCGTGTCGCGCAGCTGTGTGTCGGTGCGCATTGCGCGCGCGATCTCCTCCAGGCCCTTGGGCACGTTGAAGTAGATCGTCGGTGAGATCTCGCGCAGGTTGCGCAGGGTCTCGCCGATGCCAGTGGGGGTGGGCTTGCCGTCGTCGATGTAGAGCGTGCCGCCGTTGTAGATCACGATGCCGGTGTTGTGCGAGCCGCCGAAGACGTGGTTCCAGGGCAGCCAGTCGACCAGCACCGGCGGCTCGTCGGCCAGGAAGCCGAGGCACTGCCGGATCATCTGCAGGTTGGCGCACATCATCTGGTGCGTCGTGACCACGCCCTTGGGCAGCTTGGTCGAGCCCGAGGTGAACAGGAACTTGGCGATGGTCTGAGGGCCTGCGGCCGCATGCGCGGCGTCGAGCGACGGCCCGGGCTCGGCGGCCAGCAGGCTGTCGAAGCGGCGGGTCGCCCGCCCCTCGATCGCGCCCTCGGCGAGGACCACGGTCACGTCGTCGCCGACCGTCGCCTGGATCGCCCGCGCATACGCCGGGTCGCTCGCGAACACCAGGCCCGGCGTGGTGGTGGCCAGGATGTGCCGCAGCTTGCCGTGGTCTTGCGAGACCAGCGAGTACGCGGTGGACACCGGCACGTAGGGCACGCCGGCCCACATCGCGCCGAGCGCGAGCGTGAGGTGCTCGATGTCGTTGCCCGACAGGATGGCCACCGGCCGCTCGGCCGACAGGCCGAGGTCGACCAGGGCCTGCCCCACCCGGCGGGCGCGGTCGAGCATCTGCGCGTAGCTCACGCGGCGCCAGTCGCCGCCGCGGTCGCGGCGGGCGACCAGGGTGCGCTCGGGCGCGGCCTGCGCCCACTGCTCCAGGCAGTCGGTCAGGCGCGCGGGGTACCAGCGCAGCGGCTCTGTGGACCGCAGCACGGTCGTGCCGTCGGCGCGTGTTTCGATGGTGGCCTCGACGCAGCCGCCGACCTGGGCGTCGCGGTAGCGGGGCGGGTTCATTCGATGCTCCCGCGGGTTCGGCACGCCGATGCAACCGCTCGGCGGCGGCTCGGTGTGCTCATGATCCCTTCACCACCTTGCCGGCCCGGCCCTCGAGGAAGGCGCGCAGGCGCGACTGGGCCTCGGGGGTGCTCTCGGCCACGGCCGCCATCAGCGACTCGGTGAACAGGCCCTCGCTTTGCGACTGGTCGGCGATGCGGGGCAGCGCGTGCATCACCGCGAAGTTGCTCATCGGTGCGTTCTGCGCGATGCGCGCGGCCAGCGCCAGCGCCTTGGCCGTGGCCTGGCCCTCCTCGACCACGTACTGCGAGAGCCCGACGGCCAGGCCCTCGTGTGCGTCGAACACCCGGCCGGTCATCATCAGGTCCGTCATGCGCGCCACGCCCATCAGCCGCGGGATGCGCGCCGACCCGCCACCGCCCACGAAGATGCCGCGCTGGCCCTCGGGCAGCCCGTAGTACGCCGTCGTGTCAGCCACGCGGATGTGGCAGGCCGAGGCCAGCTCCAGGCCGCCGCCGACCACCGCGCCGTGCAGCGCGGCCACCACCGGCACCGAGCCGAACTGGATCGCGTCGAACGCTGCGTGCCACATGCGCGAGTGCAGCACGCCGCTGTGGATGTCGCGCTCGACCAGTTCCGACAAATCGAGGCCCGCGCAGAAGTGCTGGCCCTCGCCGCTGATCACGGCCGCCCGGGTGCCCTCGGGCAGGTTGACGAAGGCGGTGTGGAGCTGCTGAATCAGCGGGTCGCTCAGCGCATTGCGCTTGGCGGGGCGGTTCAGGCGGACGTGCAGCACCGACCCGGCGATGGTGATCTGCAGCAGGTCGAGTGCGGCAAGGACGCTGCTGACGGGTTGGGTGGGGGGACTGGCACTCATGGATGGACTCCGTGGGATGCAGGCAGAATAGTTTCGCTACGAAAGTAAGTGATCCGGGTAAACCCGTACGCGTAGGGTCGTTTTCACCCGAAGAATCGGTGTCATCTGAAGACCCATGGCCATCGCAGTAGTTGCTGCTTGCAAAGAAAGAGGCTCGCCATGAAGGCCGACGACCTGATCGCGATCGACATCCACACGCATGCCGAGGTGTCGTGCTGGAACCCGTTCGACAACTACGGCGAGGAGTACGACCGCGCGGCCGACAAGTACTTTGGCAGCTCGCGCCGGCCGACCATCGACGAGACGGTGGCGTACTACCGCGAGCGCAAGATCGGCCTGGTGATGTTCACCGTCGACAGTGAGGCGCAGCTGGGCCGCCGCCGCATCCCGAACGAGGAGATCGCCGAGGCCGCGAAGAAGAACAGCGACATGATGATCTGCTTCGGCAGCATCGACCCGCACAAGGGCAAGATGGGCGCGCGCGAGGCGCGCCGGCTCATCGAGGAGCACGGCGTGCGCGGCTTCAAGTTCCACCCGACGGTCCAGGGCTTCGTGCCCTACGACCGCATGGCCTGGCCGATCTACGACGTCATCGCCGAGTACAAGCTGCCGGCGATCTTCCACAGCGGCCACTCGGGCATCGGCAGCGGCATGCGCTGCGGCGGCGGCCTGCGGCTGCAGAACAGCAACCCGATGCTGTTGGAGGACGTGGCCATCGACTGGCCCGACATCCAGATCGTCGTGGCCCACCCGAGCTGGCCCTGGCAGGACGAGGCGCTGAGCCTCGCGCTGCACAAGCCCAACGTCTGGATCGACCTGTCGGGCTGGAGCCCCAAGTACTTCCCGCCGCAGCTGGTTCAGTACGCCAACACGCTGCTGAAGGACCGCATGCTGTTCGGCAGCGACTTCCCGCTCATCACGCCCGAGCGCTGGATGAAGGACTTCGACGAGGCCGGCTTCAAGGACAAGGTCAAGCCGGGGATCCTCAAGGACAACGCGCGGCGGCTGCTCGGGATCTGAGCGCGCCCCGCGCACACCGCCCACGCAGCCCGCGCAGCCCACACCGGCCCGGCGCGAGGCCGGTCTGCCGCAAGGCAACCCGCCCTGGCCGTCAGGCCACGTCGATTTCGACCAGCTGCGGCCCCCCATGCCGGGCCAGCGCCTCGGCCAGCACGCCGCGCAACGCCGCGCCCTCGGTGACCCGCTGCGCCGGCACGCCGTGGCCCGCGGCCAGCGCCACGAAGTCCAGCTCGGGCAGCGAGGTGCCGGTCAGCTCGGCCCCGGGCGCAAAGCCGAAGTACGGCGCGAAGTGCTGCAGCGCCGCGTAGCGCCGGTTCTTGACGATCAGCACGGTCACCGGCAGCTTCAGCTGGGCCGCGTTCCACAGCGCCTGGATCGAGTACATCGCCGAGCCGTCGCCGATCAGCGCGATCACCTGTCGCTCGGGCCAGGCCAGCGCCACGCCCATCGCCGCGGCCAGGCCATGGCCGAGGCCGCCGCTGTCCATCGTCCAGTAGGTGCCGGGCTCGAAGATCGTCAGGTGCCGCTGCATCGCCGGGCGCGCGCTCGGCGACTCCTCGAACACGATGCTGTCGCGCGCGCGCACCTCGGTGAGCGTCTGCATGAGGTAGGCCACCGGGATGCGCTCGCCCGCCGCGGGCACGGGGATGACCGGCGCCGGGTCGCGCCGGGGCGGCTGCGACCGACTGGCCACGCGCGGCGGCACCGGCCTGGCCAGCAGGTCGGCGATTGCCAGCGACAGGCTCGCGATCACGCTGGTCCCGAGCGGCGCCCAGGCCGCGGCCTGCGGGTCGTCCGTGACCTGCACCACCGTCGCGCCGGGCGGCGCGTGCGGGCCCTCGCCTTGCACGTGGTACGTGAAGGCCGGCGCCCCGAGGGCGAGGATCAGGTCGTGTCCGGCGAGCAGGGCTCATCGGCGCGCCGAACACCCGCGCCTGGTGGCGTTCGGCCAGCTCGCGGGCTTGCGCCCAGGCCCCGTCGCGGTCGACCGCCGGGCCGATCACGAACGCCGGCCGTTCGGCCGCGTCCAGCGCGTCGCCGATCGCGGCCAGCGTGGCGGGGTCGGGCCGCAGCGCTTGGCTCACCCGGCGCGGCGCCACCGGCGCGCAGGGGCGCGCCCAATCGTCGGCCGGCACGCTCACCAGCACCGGGCCGCGTGGCGGCGTCATCGCGGCGGCGTCATCGCCACGTGGTAGGCCCGTGCGATCGCCAGCGGCACGTCCTCGCCACGCGCGGGCTCCACCGCCCACTTCACGTAGGGCTTTGGCAGCGTGGTGGCCTCGGCGCTGTGCAGGAAGGGGTCGAAGGGCAGGATCGAGCGCGCCTGCTGGCCGGCGGTGATGACCATCGGCGTGCGGTTCTTGAACGCGGTGAAGATCGCGCCCATCGCATGCCCCACGCCGACCGCGGAGTGGAGGTTGACGAAGGCGGCGTTGCCCGTGGCCTGCGCAAAGCCGTCGGCCATGCCGACCACCACCGACTCCTGCAGCCCGAGCACATACCGGAAGTCGCGAGGCCAGCCGAGGAAGAAGCCCAACTCGGTCGAGCCCGGGTTGCCGAACACCGTGGTCATGCCGTGGGCGCGCATCAGCGCCCAGGTGGCCTCGCGGACCGACACGAGGTCGGCGTGCTGGTGGATCGCGGGGGCAGGGGTCATGGATATCCTCGCGTGCGCGGCGGTCGGCCGCATGGCTGACCTTCGGGTGGCCTTGCATCGCGCCGCGTTATTGGACGCGTTGCCATGCCGCTCGATTGTGCTGAGCGTGCACGGCGCCTTGACCGTGCGTGCCGGTCGACCTGGGACTTTCCCGCCAGCCGTGCGCCGGACACCACGCGCGCGCCCCGCGGGCGTCCCGGAGGGCCGGGCGGTCGATATCCTCGACGATCCCACGAGAACACATGCCGGTCTGCCGCTGACAGGGCGCACCGGCTCGATGAGTCCACCATGACCGCCCCTGTTCCCGCCCGGCACGGCGCTGGCCCCGTCACCGCCGAGGTCACCGCCACGGCCAGCGCGACCGCCTCTCCGGCCCCGACGCCCGCAGGCCCGACCGTCGTCGCGTTCGGCAGCGGCCGCGCCGTGCAACGGGTCGAGGACGCAGCGCTGCTGCGCGGCGAGGGCCGCTTCACCGACGACGTGCGGCCCGAGGGCCAGCTCGTCGTGCGCTTCGTGCGCTCGCCCCACGCCCACGGCCGCATCGTCTCGATCGACACCGCGGCGGCGCGGGCGACGCCTGGCGTCCGCGCCGTCTACACCGGAGCCGATCTGGTCGCCGCCGGCGTGCACCCGCTGCCGCCGGCGCACAGCTTTCCGCGGCCCGACGGCCAGCCGATCGACCCGCCGGTGCGCCATCCGCTCGCGGTGGGTACGGTCGGCTTCGTCGGCGAGGCCGTGGCCGCGGTGGTCGCCGACAGCGACGCCGTGGCCCGCTCGGCCGCCGAGGCGGTGCAGGTCGAGATCGAGCCGCTGCCGGCCGTGGTCGACCCGCTGCTGGCGGTCCGGCCCGGCGCGCCGCAGCTCTGGGCGGGCGCGCCGGGCAACGTCGTCGCCGAGGTCCGCCACGGCGACGCAGCAGCCGCCGAGGCCGCCTTCGCCAAGGCGGCGCACCGGGTCGAGCTCGAACTCGTCAACCAGCGGCTCGCGCCCAGCCCCATGGAGCCGCGCGCCGTGCTGGCCTGGATGGAGGATGGGCGGCTCGTCGTGCGCATCTCCAACCAGATGCCCACCGCGGTGCGCAACGAGCTCGCGCACTGCCTGCCCGGCCTGAAGGTGGAGGACGTGCGGGTGGTCGTCGGCGACGTCGGCGGCGGCTTCGGCATGAAGACCGGCCCGGGCGCCGAGGACCTCGTCGTGGCCCATGCCGCGCGCACGCTCGGCCGGCCCGTCAAGTGGGCGGCCGAACGGGCCGACGACTTCCTGGCCGCGCTGCACGGCCGCGACCTGGTGAGCCGCGCCGAGATGGCGCTCGACGGCGAGGGCCGGGTGCTCGCGATGCGCGTGCGCTCCTTCGGCAACGTGGGCGCCTACCCGACCTTCCCGGGCGTGCTGATCATCATGGCGCTCGGTCCCTGGGTCGCGACCGGCGTCTACGACATCCCGGTGATCGACTTCCACCTGAGCGCCGTTCTCACGCACACCGCACCCACCGGCCCGTACCGTGGGGCGGGGCGGCCCGAGAACGTCTACCTCGCCGAGCGACTGATGAGCGCGGCGGCGCGGCGGCTCGGCCTGGACCCGGCCGAGCTGCGCCGGCGCAACATGATCCGGCCCGAGCAGATGCCTTACCGCAACCCGATGGGGCAGACCTACGACAGCGGCGCCTTCGAGCGCATCCTCGACCAGGGCCTCGCGCTGGCGGACTGGGCGGGCTTCGAGGCGCGCCGGGCCGCGTCGGTACGGCGCGGGCAGCTGCGCGGTCGCGGCCTGGCGACCTTCCTCGAGTGGACGGGCGGCCCGGTCCTCGAGGAGCTGGTGAAGGTGCGAGTCGGCGGCGACGGTTTCGTCGAGCTCACGTCGGCGACGATGGCCATGGGCCAGGGCATCGCGACCAGCTACGCGCAGCTTGCGGTCGACGTGTTCGGCGTGCCGATCGAGCGGGTGCGCGTCCTGCAGGGCGACACCGACCTGGCCAACGGCTTCGGCAGCGCGGCGAGCCGGTCGCTGTTTACCGGCGGCGCCGCGGTCCAGGTGGCCTCCAGGCGCACCGTCGACGTGGCGCGCGACCTCGCGGCCGACGCGCTCGAGGTCGCGGCCCCCGACCTCGAGTACCGCGAGGGCCGCTTCACCGTGGCCGGCACCGACCTGTCGATCGGCCTGTTCGACCTCGCGGCCCGCCAGCCCGGGGGGGCGATCCTGGCCCAGGCCAGCGCGAAGGCCGACGCGGCCAGCTGGCCCAACGCCTGCCACGTCGCCGAGGTCGAGATCGACCCGGACACCGGTGTGGTCGAGGTCGTCGCCTACGCGTCGGTCAACGACATCGGGCGCGTCATCAACCCGTTGATCGCGACCGGCCAGGTCGAGGGCGGCGCGGCGCAGGGCATCGGCCAGGCGCTGTGCGAGCAGGTCGGCTACGACGCGCACACGGGCCAGCTGCTGACCGCGAGCTTCATGGATTACGCGATGCCGCGCGCCGACGACGTGCGCCGGTTCAAGACCGCCTTCGACGAGTCGCAGCCCTGCAAGACCAACCTGCTCGGCGCCAAGGGCGTGGGCGAGCTCGGCACGATCGGCGCGACGCCGGCGGTCGTCAACGCGGTGATCGACGCGCTCGCCGCCGCCGGCGTGGGCGACACCGCCGAAGGCCTGCAGATGCCGCTGACCGGCGAGAAGGTGTGGCGGGTGCTGCAGGGTCAGACGCCGCCGCGCCTCGCGTGGCCGGCCGACCGTGGCGCTTGAAGGTGAGTCGGCCGGCCCTAAGTCGCGGACTCAGTCCGCAGTGATCTTGCGTTCCTTCACGATCTTGGCGTAGCGCTCCTTGTCGGCGCGGATCACGTCGCCGAACTGCGCGGGCGTCATCGGCGTCGGCTCGGCGCCGAGCGAGCGGATGGCGTCGGCCACCGCCGGCATCGCGAGCGTCCGGTTGATCTCGCGGTTCAGCCGCTCGACGATGGGCGCGGGTGTGCCCGCCGGCATCCAGAAGCCGTGTGTGGTGCCCACGTCGAAGCCGGCCAGGCCGAGTTCCTGCAGCGTGGGCGTGTCCGGGAACATCGAGATCCGCTTGGCCGAGCCCACGGCCAGCAGGCGCAGTCGCCCCGAGCGCACGTGCGAGAAGGCGATGCCGGGGTCGAAGGTGTAGTCGATCTGCCCGCCCAGCAGGTCCTGCAGCACGGCGCCCGAACCCCGGTAGGGGATGTGCACCGAGAAGAATCCGGCCTGCGACTTGAGCATCTCGCCGGCGATGTGCGGCGAGGTGCCGTTGCCCGGCGAGCCGTAGCTCAGCCGGCCAGGGTTGGCCTTGGCGTGGGCGATGAACTCGGCGTAGGTCTTGAACGGCTGGTCGGCCCGCGTCACGAGGAACAGCTCCAGCCGCGCGCCGGCTGCCAGCGGGATCAGGTCGCGCGTCGGGTCGTAGGGCATCCGCGGCGTGATCAGCGGCACGATGGCCTTGGCGCTGCCCGAGGACAGCAGGATGGTGTAGCCGTCGGGCGCCGACTTGGCCGCGGCATCGGCGCCGACGATGCCGCCGGCACCGGCACGGTTCTCGATCACGACCGACTGGCCCAGCGCCGCGGCCAGCGGCGGCGCGACGGCCCGGGCCACGGTGTCCGGCGAGCCGCCGGCCGGGAAGTTCACCAGCATGCGGATCGGCTTGGCCATCGGCCAGGCCGGCTGGGCCTGGGCGAAGGCCGCGGGCGCGGCGAGCGAGGCGCCGCCG